>JABBOX010000186.1 GCA_012927555.1 Phycicoccus sp. | reverse complement strand
AGCGACCCTGAGATCCGTGAGGCGCTGGCCGGAAACCTTTGTCGTTGCACGGGATACGAGAAGATCCTCGACGCGGTGCATCTCGCCGCGGACAGGCGCTCGAACCCCGGAGCGCTCTAGCCATGGCCGCCCGCACGGTCATCCAGGGGTGCGCCATAGCAACGATGGACCCGGCCCGCACGGAGATGTCCCACGGCCACGTCATCATCGTGGGCAACCGGATCGAGGCGGTCGGCGCGGGACCCGCACCTGAGATCGCGGGCGCGAGGGTGGTCGACGGCTCGGGCTGCCTGCTCACCCCCGGCCTGGTCAACACCCACCACCACCTCTATCAGTGGGTGACGCGCGGGATCGCTGCCGACGCAACGCTTTTCGAGTGGCTGACCACGCTCTATCCGGTGTGGGCGGGGATCGACGAGTATGCCGTCAACGTCGCCGCCCGCGGTGGCCTCGCCTGGCTTGCCCGCACCGGCTGCACCCTGACCAGCGACCACCACTACGTCTTCCCGCGCGACGGCGGCGACCTGCTCGCAGCCGAGATCGAGGGGGCCCGTTCGGTCGGACTGCGGTTCCACCCGGCACGCGGGTCCATGGACCTCGGGCGGAGCCAGGGAGGCCTCCCCCCCGACCACGTCGTCGAGGACCGGGACGCGGCACTGGCAGCCACCGAAGAGGCCGTTACCCGCTGGCACGATCCCTCTCCCGACTCGATGCTCCAGATCGCGGTCGCACCATGCTCCCCGTTCTCGGTCACCGGCGAGCTGATGAGCGAGGCGGCCGCGCTCGCCCGGCGACTCGGCGTACGCCTGCACACCCACCTCGCGGAGACCCTCGACGAGGAGGACTTCTGCCGCGAGCGCTTCGGCTGCTCCTCGCTGGAGTACGCCGAAGGACTCGGCTGGCTCGGCGACGACGTGTGGTTCGCCCACGGCATCCACCTGGACGACCGAGCCGTTCAACGCATCGGTGAGACATCGACGGGGATCGCGCACTGCCCGACATCGAACGCGCGCCTCGGGGCCGGTATCGCACGGACCCGCAACCTGATCGACGCCGGCGCCCGGGTGGGCCTCGGCGTCGACGGCGCCGCGAGCAACGAGTCGGCCAGCATGCTCGAGGAGGCGCGTCACGCGGTTCTGTTCGCGCGGGCTCGCGGTGGTCCCAAGGCGCTCGGCGTGCGAGATGCGTTGGCGCTGGCCACGATCGGTGGTGCCCGGGTACTTGGCCGGGAGGACGACCTGGGTTCGATCGAGCCGGGCAAGCTCGCCGACCTCGCCCTCTGGCGGCTCGACACGATCGCTCATGCCGACATCACCGATCCCGTCGCCGCCCTCATCCTCGGCAGCCCGCCACCGCTGGAGCTGCTGCTCGTCGACGGCCGGGTCGTCGTCGAGCAGGACCGCGTGGTCACCGTGGACGAGAGCGCCATCGCCCGTGAAGCCACCACCGTGCACCAGTCCCTCGTCCGGAAGGCCGGCTGACCGCCATGACCTTGACCACCATGACCACCGCCATGACCACCGCCCCAGCTCGCCCCAAGACAGACACCCAGCGCCGCGCCGGGGTCGGCCAGGGAGGCGTCGGCGACAGCCCGCCGCGGCCGGACAGCAACTTCAAGGCGCTCGGCGAGTTCGCCTACGGGAGCGACCTCTGGATGGACGACATGATCTGGGGGGTCACGCTGCGCAGTCCGCATCCGTATGCCCGGATCCGCTCCATCGACATCGGGCCGGCGCTGGCAACGGCCGGAGTGTCGGCGGTCCTCACCTACGAAGACGTGCCGGGAGAGAAGCTCTACGGCCTCGAGGTCTCCGACCAGCCGGTGCTGGCCATCGACGTCGTGCGCTACCAGGGCGAACCCGTCGCCCTCGTCGCCGCCAACAACCCGGACGTCGCACGGCAGGCGGCCAAGAAGATACGGGTCGACTACGAGGTGTACGAGCCGGTGACCGACCCGATCGAGGCCCTCGGACACCCGGGGTGGGACCGGACCCAGGGCACCACGCCCCCGGTTCGCGAGCTGAACCGCGAGCGGGCCCACCTGCACCCAGAGGGCAATCTGGTCAGGCACCTGAAGATCCGCAAGGGCGACCCGATGCCGGTCGCTGATGTCGTGGTGGTCGGCGAGTACGAGGTCGGCATGCAGGACCAGGCCTTCCTCGGCCCGGAGTCCGGGTTGGCCGTCCCCGCTGAGGACGGCGGCGTGGAGCTCTATGTCGCCACCCAGTGGTTGCACTCCGACCAGCGGCAGATGTGCGCCGCCCTGGGGCTTCCCCCCGAGAAGGTGCGGCTGACCCTCGCCGGCGTCGGCGGAGCCTTCGGGGGACGCGAGGACCTGTCGATGCACATTCATGCCTGCCTCCTGGCGTTGCACACGGGCAAGCCGGTCAAGATGGTCTACAACCGCGAGGAGTCCTTCTTCGGGCACGTCCACAGGCACCCTGCCCGGATGCGTTACGAGCACGGCGCCACCAGGGACGGGACGCTGGTCCACGTCAAGGCCACCATCTACCTGGACGGGGGGGCGTACGCCTCCAGCACCGAGGCCGTGGTGGGCAACGCGGGGACGATGGGCGTCGGCCCGTATGTCGTCCCGAACGTGCAGCTCGACTGCTTCGGCTCCTACACCAACAACCCACCGTGCGGTGCCATGCGCGGTTTCGGCACCGTACAAGTCGCCTTCGCCTACGAGGCGCAGATGGACCAGCTCGCCGTCGAGCTCGGGATGGACCCGGTCGAGCTGCGCTGCCGCAACGCGATGAGCGAGGGAGCTCAGGCCGCGACCGGCCAGGTCGTCGACAGCGCCGCGCCGGTCGAGGAGCTGCTGCGGCGTGTGCAGGCCATGCCGATGCCGCCGGAGCGCTCGACCGACGACTCCACCGACCTGCGCGACCTGCCGGGAGGCGTCTCCAACGTCACCCACGGGGAGGGCGTGGTGCGGGGTGTTGGCTACGCCGTGTCCTACAAGAACGTCGGCTTCTCAGAAGGCTTCGATGACTACTCAACGGCGCGGGTCCGGCTCGAGGTCGTCAATGGTGAGCCCACCGTGACCGTGCACACGGCCGCGGTCGAGGTGGGCCAGGGGGAGGTGACCGTCGAGCAGCAGATCTGTCGCACCGAGCTGGGCGTGGACCGCGTCGTCGTACACAGCAAGGACACCATGGTCGGGTCGGCCGGTTCGAGCTCCGCGTCCCGCCAGACCTACGTCACCGGAGGCGCGGTCAAGGCAGCCTGTGAGAAGGTCCGTGACGTCGTTCTCGAGATGACCCAGCGACAGCTCGGTCACCCGATCGCCAACCTGCGGCTCGAGGGTGGCGACGTGGTCGGCGATGGCGAGGTCAGCGATGGCGAGGTCGTCGATGGCGAGGTCGTCGTCGCAACGCTCGTCGACGTCCTCGGCGACCGGGTGGTCGAGGAGACCGTGCAGTGGCGGCATCGCCCGACCCAGGCCGTCGACCCCGAGACGGGTCAGGGCTTCGCCCATGTGCAGTACGCCTTCTCTGCACACCGTGCTGTCGTCGACGTCGACGTCGAGCTCGGGCTGGTCAAGGTCGTGGCGCTCGACTGCGCCCAGGAGGTGGGCAAGGCGATCAACCCGCAGGCCGTCGTCGGTCAGATACAGGGCGGGAGTGCCCAGGGCCTCGGCCTCGCCATCATGGAGGAGATCATCGTCAAGGACGGCGTGATCCGTAACCCCTCGTTCACCGACTACCTGCTGCCCACCATCCTCGACATGCCGCCGATGCAGATCGCGGTTCTCGAGCATGCCGACCCGCACGCGCCATACGGCCTCAGGGGTGTCGGCGAGCCACCGACGATCTCCTCGGGACCGGCCGTCGCCAGTGCGATCCGTCAGGCGGTCGGGAAACCCTTGCCGAGAGTCCCGATCCGGCCGGAGCACATCACCGGGACCTGAGTCCCGGGGCCCGCGAAGCGATCGGCTTCCGTAACCAAGGCGGCACGAGTAGCATCATCAAATGATGAAGATTGAGATGTCTGGAGGTATGCATGAGGACGACATTGGCTCTGGACGATGACCTTATCCGCGAGGCCCAGCGCTTGACGGGAACCCGTGAGAAGAGCGCTCTGGTGCGACAGGCACTGCGGGCGCTGATTGAGCGTGAGAGTGCTCAGCGCCTCGCCCGACTGGCGGGAAGCGAACCTTCCTTGAGAGCGATCCCTCGGCGGCGGACGACGCCGGCGTGATCCTCGTCGACACCTCGGTCTGGATCGACCACCTCCGGATCGGAGATCCTCGGCTCACCGTGCTCCTCCAGGAAGCCCAAGTGCTGGCTCACCCATGGGTGATCGGCGAGCTCGCGCTCGGCCAGCTCTCTCGTCGCAGCGAAATCCTCGGTCTCCTGAGTAACCTCCCGCAAGCAAGAACCGCCACAGAGGCCGAGGTGATGACCTTGGTCGAGACCCAGCCCCTGTTTGGACTCGGAATCGGTTATGTCGATGCCCACCTCCTCGCAGCGACCCTATTGACAACAGATGCGAGCCTGTGGACCCGCGACAAGCGACTCGCCGCTGCCGCTGCCGAACTCGGAATCTCATACCGGACGACTGGCTAGCTGAAGGCTCTCCGCCTCCCCCCGCGCCTCACACAGCCAGCGGCGCTGATCCAGCCGCCCGGATGCATCCCATTATGGTACCGTTTTGGTATGAGCACACAGATCGCCGTCCGCCTGCCCGATGACCTGGTCGTCTTCATTGACGACCTGGTCAGCCATGGCGATGCCGCGAGCCGTGCCGCTGTGGTGTCTCGAGCTCTCGAGCGGGAGCGCCGTCGCAAGGTCGCAGAACGAGACGCCGCCATCCTCGCCAGCGCAGGCATGGACACCGACCTGGACAGCTTGGCCCAGTTCGCCGCTGCCACGGCGATGGACGACCTCGACTGATGCGACCCATTCATTCCGCGCGCCTGGACAAGACACGACCGGTGCTGATCCTCACCCGCGACCTCGTGCGCCCCCACCTCAGCCGGGTCACTGTCGCCCCCATCACCAGCACCATCCGCGGACTGTCCACGGAGGTGCCGGTGGGCCGAGCCAACGGACTCGATCACGACAGCGTTGTCAGCTGCGACAACATCGTCACGGTGCCCGTCAGCGCGCTCGGACGCCAGCTTGGCTTCTTGCTGACTGAACAGGAAACCGCACTCAGTGAGGCGATCCGGGCCGCGGTCGATCTCGACTGAACAGGCGCGCGTCGACCCTCAGGGGACGATCCAGGTGCCGGTCTGCCCGTTGAGCCCCTCGACCAGCTTGTCCAGCGAGGTGATCAGGGTCTTGCGACCGGGGCCTGACGTGGTGAACCGCATGGCCGCGCGAATCTTGGGCAGCATCGACCCCTCGGGGAACTGGCCCTCGGCGATGTACTTCTCGGCGTCGGCGACGGTGATCTCGTCGAGGTCCTGCTGCTGGGGCGTGTTGAAGTTGATGGAGACCTTCTCGACACCGGTGAGGATGGCCATGGCATCGCAGGCGGTGTCAGCCGCGAGCATGACCGACGCGTAGTCCTTGTCGATGACGGCGCCGATCGCCTTGTACCAGTTGTCCTTACGGACGGTCGGAATGCCGCCTCCCCCTCCGGCGATGACGACATGGCCGGCGGCGACGAGGTCCAGGATCGCTTTCTTCTCGAGGATGTCCCTGGGCATCGGGGACGCCACGACCTCGCGGTAGCCACGGCCTGAGTCCTCGATCATCGTCTTGCCGGACGCGCGCAGCACCTCGGCCTGCTCGGCAGTGAAGAAGGCGCCGATCGGTTTCGTGGGCCGCTGGAACATCGGGTCGTCCGCGTCGACCAGCGCGCGCGAGATGACCGTGCACACCGTCTTCTGTATGCCGTGTGCGTGCAGCTGGTTCTCGATGGCGTTCTGCAGGTGGTACCCGACGTATGCCTGGCTCATCGCTACGGCCTCGGACAACGGCATCGAGGGCTGACGGAATCCGGCCCTACCCTGGTCGATCGAGGTCTTGATCATGCCGACCTGCGGGCCGTTGCCGTGGCAGATGACGACCTCGTGCCCGGCCTGGATGAGGCCGACGATGGGCTTGGCCACCACACCGACCGACTCCACGAGCTCGTCGAACTCGGTCCCCAGGGCGTTGCCGCCCAGAGACACCAGGATGCGCGACATTGCTCAGGCCGGCTGGTCGTCGCAGTAGATGGTCGGGATGACGCTCAGGAGTGCGGCGCACTTCACGAGGTCGTCCTTCCAGTTGACCTCGTTCGGCGCGTGGGCCTGGACCTCCTGGCCCGGACCGACACCGATCACGGGTATGCCGTGGCGGCCGGCGATGGCCACACCGTTGGTGGAGAACGTCCACTTGTCGATGCGCGGCTCGCCATACATCGCCCTGTGGGCCGTGGCGGCGGCCTGGACCTCCGGGGAGTCCTCGGGGATGACCCAGGTCGGGAAGAAGCACTCCTGGCCGTACTCGAGACCGGTCCACGCCTTGGCCTTGTAGTTGTACAGCGAGACCTTGGCGCCGTACTTCTTGACCGCTGGGAGCTCCTCGATCTCTGTGATGGCGCTCTGCCAGGTCTCACCGTCGGTGAGCCGGCGGTCGAGCGAGATCGAGCAGCTGTCGGCGACCGCGCACCGCGACGGCGACGTGAAGAAGATCTCCGAGGTGGTGACGGTGCCCTTGCCGAGGAAGTCGTTGTCGAGCAGCCGGTCATTGAGGTCGCGGACCTCCGGCAGGATCTCGGCCATCTTGTAGATGGCGTTCTCGCCGCGCTCAGGGGCCGATCCGTGGCAGGAGATGCCGGCGACATCCACCCGGATCTCCATCCGGCCACGGTGCCCGCGGTAGATGCCGTTGTCAGTGGGCTCGGTCGACACCACGAACTTCGGCCTGATGCCGGACTCCTCGATGATGTACAGCCAGTTCATCCCGTCGCAGTCCTCTTCCTGGACGGTGCCGGTCACCAGGATCGTGTATTTGTCGGAGAGCAGGTCGAGGTCCTTGGCGATCTTGGCGCCATAGACGGCAGAGACAACCCCGCCGAGCTGGTCGGAGGCCCCGCGACCACCGATGTTGACGTCGTCCTCGTAGCCGTCGAACGGGTCGAAGGTCCAGTTCTCGATGTTGCCGACACCCACGGTGTCGATGTGGCCGTCGAACGCGATCAGGGTCTCGCCGGTGCCCATGTAGCCCAGGACGTTGCCGAGGGGGTCGATCTCGGCCTTGGTGTAGCCGAGCTTGACCATCTCCGCCTGGATCAGCTTCGACTTCTCCTCTTCCTGGCAGCTCATGCCCTTGGCCTTGATGAGGGCCCGCAGGAACCGGGACATGTCGGCGCGGTAGCCCTCAGCTGCCTCCTTGACCTTGGCGAAGTCGATCTGCGCTGTCGTTGTCATTGCATGCCTCCCGGGCATCGTGCAGTGGTGAACAGGTGAATGGCACGGATGAATGAGTGCTGCGTCAGCGTTGCCAGCGGGGCACGTCGCGGTCCCACAGCTCGTGGAGCTTGGCAGCCGGGTCCTTGATCTTCTGCAGGAAGATCATCGCGGCGATGGCATAGGGCTTGTTGCTCGCCTGCTGGTAGAGCGGCACGCGGTAGCGGTCGAACACCGACCGGTCCACCTCGCCCTCGTCGCAGGACAGCCCGGTGATGTCGGCCGGCAGCGGGTGCATGTAGAGCGCCTTGCCGTCCTTGGTCTTGGCCATCATCGCCTCGGTGGTGGCCCAGTCCTTGTGCTCGGCGTTCTGCAGGAGGAGGCGCTGCTCCAGGGCCTTGATGCCGTCGAAGTCACCGTTGCCGTAGAAGTCGGTGCGCTCCTGCATGGCCTGGAACGGAGCCCAGCTCTTCGGGCACACGATGTCGGCCCCCTCGAAGGCCTCATCCATGGAGTGCGTCACGGCGAAGGAGCCTCCGGACGCGGTGGCGTTCCTGGCGGCGATCTCGCGGGTGCCGGCCATCACGTCATACCCCTGCGGGTGGGCCAGCGTGACGTCCATGCCGTAGCGGGTCATCAGGCCGATCATCCCCTGGGGCACGGAGAGCGGCTTGCCATAGCTCGGCGAGTAGGCCCACGTCATCGCGAGCTTCTTGCCACGCAGGTTCTCGAGCCCACCGAAGGTGTGAATCAGGTGGAGGAGATCTGCGGTGGACTGGCTGGGGTGGTCGATGTCGCACTGAAGGCTGACCAGAGTGGGGCGCTGCTCCAGGACTCCGGCCTCGTGCCCCTCCTTGAGGTAGTCGGCGAAGTCAGTCATGTAGGTGTGACCCTTGCCGATGTACATGTCGTCGCGGATCCCGATGACATCAGCCATGAAGGAGATCATGTTGGCGGTCTCCTTGACCGTCTCGCCATGGGCCTGCTGGGACTTGCCCTCGTCGAAGTCCTGCACCTCGAGCCCCAGCAGGTTGCAGGCCGAGGCATACGAGAACCGGGTGCGGGTCGAGTTGTCACGGAAGATCGAGATCCCGAGCCCTGAGTCGAAGATCCGGGCGCTCTTGTTGTTCTCGCGAAGCGCGCGCAAGGCGTCGGCGACGGCCAGGACCGCCCGCATCTCATCCGCCGACTTGTCCCACGTCAGCAAGAAGTCGTCTTGGTACAGGCCGGCGCTGTCGAGCCCATCCAGTGTGTGCAGCTGTTCTTGGAAGTCCATCCGGATATCTTCTCCATATTCGAGGTGACATAGGTCAGCGTAACATCATCTTTGCCTGATGTTTGGATACTTCACCGAAAGTCACATCACCATGTAGGATTGTCTCATGAGCACCCCTGGGTCGCAGGCGAACGAGGACGCAGTTGCCATTCTGGCGAGCTCCCCATCCATGCTCGCGAAGATCGCCGGATTCGTCCACGACGGCGACGACACCACTGACGGTCCACGGGTGGAGTGGGCCAAGGTGGCCAACCTCGCGCATCAGAAGGTGCTCCCCCAGGGCGACCGCGCCTTCTTCGGGATCTGTGCCGAGATCGCCGGCTTCGTCACCAGCGGAGGCGATCGCGAGGAGACGTTCGGCGCCCGGTGGGAAGCGCTCGACGGGCAGCACCAAGCCGTGGTCGCGAGCGTGCTCACGGCGTCCGCCCAGACGAAGAAGGCCGAAGAGCTCGCGGTGTACGAGCGGTGGGGCGGCGGCTCGCGCGACCCGATGGCGGCGGGGACGCGCGCGGTTCGAGTGCGGCTCGGTCCCGACATCCCCGCGGTCGCCAACGACGCTCTCGGACGCGAACGCGTCGGGCTCCGCGATGGGCTGTCCACCCACGAGGTGTGGCTGAGGGGCCGCGGAGTGTGGCGGATGCAGCCGGATCGCGTCCTCACCTCACAGCTGCTCATCATTGCCCACGCCGGCCTCGTTCGTATGGTGGGAACGATTGACGGAGTGACGATCCATGGGGACCGGGTGGCGATCATCGGCCGCCCCCTTCCCCACCACCCGCTGATCGGCCAGCCTGATCCTTTGAACAACACGAGCCAGAACCCCGTGGCCTATGGGGACCTGGACGAGCTGTAGAGGCACACCCAGTGGAGGCACGCGCCATGGAAGACCCGAAGCGCCGGCTTGCTGACTGGTGGAACGCCGGGCACACCGTGGCGGTGGCGACCGTGTGCGACACCTGGCAGTCCGCGCCGCGAGTCCCTGGCTCGGTCATGGTGCTCGGACCCGACGGAGAGGTGACCGGCAGCGTCTCCGGAGGGTGCGTCGAGGGCGCCGTCCACGAGAGCTGCGTGGATGCTCTCGCCACGGGTCGACCCCGGCTTGAGCACTACGGCGTCAGCGACGACGAGGCCTTCTCCGTGGGCCTGACGTGTGGTGGAGAGATTGATGTCTTCGTCGAACCCGTGTCACCGCAGTCCTATCCGGAGCTGGGCGAGGCGCTGAGCGCCGAGCATCCACCGGTGGCGGTGGCCACGGTGATCGCCCACGACCTCCCGGACCGGGTGGGGCGCCACCTCGTCATCCATGAGTCCAGCGTTCTTGGATCCCTTGGCTCTGAAGCCCTCGACGAGGCCGTCGTGCGGGAGGCCCGGGCCCGTGCAGTCGATGGCAAGAGCACCGTGGTTGCCTACCAGCGCGATGAGATCGCCGGTCAGCCGGCCGCGCGCGTTTTCCTTTCTATACCGGCCATCCCCGCCAGGCTCCTTGTGTTCGGCGCCACCGACCTCACGGCCGCAGTTGCCTCCCTGGGCACCTTCGCCGGCTACCACGTGACGGTCTGCGACGCCCGCCCGGTCTTCGCGACACCGGGTCGGTTCGCCGACGCGGCCGAGGTCATCAACGAGTGGCCGCACCGCTACCTTGCGCGGGAGGCGGCCGAGGGGCGGATCGATGAGCGAACCGCGCTCGCGGTGCTGACCCACGACCCGAAGTTCGACATCCCCTTGTTGCAGGTGGCCCTGGGTATGCCGGTGGGCTACGTCGGGCTGCTCGGTTCACGCCGCACGTGCGCGGACCGCCTTCGACGACTCGTCGACGCGGGAGTCCCCCAGGAGCAGCTCGACCGGCTACGCGCGCCGATCGGGCTCGACCTCGGCGGACGCTCCGTGCAGGAGATGGCCATCAGCATCCTCGCCGAGATCGTCGCCGCACGCTCCGGCGGCACGGGTGCTCCCTTGTCGTCCGTGACGAGTCGTATCCACCCCTAGCCCAGCAACGAACAAGGACTGGGTCCGCTGTGTCGCACCGGCGCCGCGATGAACAACCGCAACGGACGATGACACCGACAGGCGGCGTTGTGTCAGAGGCCGACCCACCACCTGTTGACACAACTATTCGTATAAGCGAAGATATGTGTATGGAGATGACGGTGGCCCAGGTGGCGCGGCAGCACGCTCGCACCGACCGTTTCGTGCAGCAAGCGCTCCGATCGGGTGCACTCTCCGGTCATCGAGTCCTCGGCCGGGTCACCAGCGTGGACGACGTCGCGGTGCAGGCTTGGTCTCGGGCTCTGGGCCGGGGGCGACGGTGGACTGACCAGGTGCGTGAGGCTGCCCTCGACCTGTTGTCGACAGGTCGCACGGATCGGCTCTCGGCTTCGGAGCGGTCTCGGCTCCGCTCGCGGCTCAGGGAAATGTCGGCCACCGATATGGCTCACGCTGCTGGTGGCCTGGGGGCGTGGGCTCGATATCGCGGCAAGCCTCCGATCGGCCTGGTCAGGATCGGTCCTTCGGCAGCGAACACTGGTGAGCTCGGCATCGTCCCGGGCGAGGGATGGCTCACCTTCGTGCAGACCGACGATCTCGACCGGTTCGAGATCGACCAAGACGTGAGCCTCGACGCGGATGGCAATATCGGTGTTGTCGAGCGCTCGAGGGTTGACGATCGCGCAGCCCGGATTCTGTTGGACACCTACCTGTTGGGTGATGCTCGCCAATCGGCGGCTGCCGCCGCAGAGCTGCAGCGGCGAGCCGCGTGAGCCAACGTGCTCGCGGTCCTTGGCTCTCGCTCGGCGCTCAACCGGACCATCGCCTACGAGAACGCCCGTGGCGATCCGCATCCCTGACCTGGAGTCTGCCCTGTCACTGAAGGGCGCAGCCTTCCGTCTCCCGGGGTCCAACAGAGTCCGCCACCTTCAAGATGCGGTGACCCTCTTCGCCTGCCTGGACGAGGCACAACCAGACATCTCCAAGTCGATGAAGAAGAACATCAACAACCTGATCTCCGCGATGGACAACGCCGAAGCATGGAGCTTCGCCGACCCCATGAACCGACGACGGGCCATTCGAGCGATCCGCGCTGTTCAACCCGCTGGGGAGCCTCCCGCCCTTGTCCTTCCTCGACGCCCCGGCAGGGGTCCAACGACGGGCGACCCAAAGCGCTGACATGCCTCGTTGGGTGCGTCCTTGCCAAATGGGAAACGTCGCTCACGCTATGGCTAATGGTTGCCTGATCCCGTAGACGACGTGAGGTCGGAGGGCATGTCCCATCTCAATTCTGGGGTGGTCAAAGAGTCCGTGGTGAACCATGCCGAGCCGCTGCATCACAGCCTGTGACGGCGTGTTGATGACGGCAGTCATCGACCAAATCACTGGTAGCCCGAGCCGATTGAGCCCCACGTCGAGCGCGGCCCGCGCCGCTTCCGTCGCGTAGCCCTTGTGCCATGCGCGCTGAGCGAGTCGCCAGCCGACCTCCTGATCTCCAGCGCCTGGAACACCATCAGGCATGGGGTTGAGTCCGGTGAAGCCGATGAATTCACCGGAGCCGAGGACCTCAAGTGCCCAGAGCCCAAATCCCTGGTCATCGAAGTGTTTCTCGATGCGGTCGACGAGCTGGTCGCTTTCAGTACGACCCAGCGTGGCAGGGAAGTAGCGCATCACTTCGGGATCGGCGTTCAGTGCCGCGAAAGGTGCCCTGTCCGAATCGCACCAACGCCGCATCAGCAGGCGCTCTGTATGGATCTCCCGATAGTCCGTCACCAACCAAACCTAGTGAGGGTCGATGACAGCAGGACGCATGCCTAGCCAACGACGCCCGCATCTGCCGGCGCTCACCTATTGAGAGCGCCCCAAATTGAGGACGTTTGGTGGAGCGGAGGAGGAGCCCGTCGACTGGATCCCGAATTGCCCCGGCGCGCCGAGGATTTCGGAGCTCGATCTGGCGTACGGATCCGCCGGGGTAGACAAAGGGCAGACTGAGGAGTGTGAACAACCATCCGACCGCGGCGACGAGCAGCTCGGGGAGTCCGACAAGGCGTCGCACCATGACTTGGGCGCTGGGACTCACTGGGGTCACTTTGATTGGCCTCGCCGCGCTGAGCGTGGGACTCCTTTTGATGTTGGCGCTGGCAGAGGGCTCCGTGAGGGTGGTCTCCCCTGAGTCCGAGATCGCATCTACCGACTCAGGCACGTTCGTTTGGGCGTTCGCTCTGGCTGCCGTGGTCGCCCTGGTCGCCTGACTTCAGAACACTGTGCGACAGCGCGCTTTTGATACATCGATGGCGGATCGGTCATCGGGGACCGATCCGCTTGCGGAACCGGGTGGCGTACATCCGTCAGCGGTAGAAGGTGAAGATCACCTCGCCGGGGCGCAGCGGCTTGGGTGGTGTGATGAGGCGGTTCACGCCGACCCGCATGCTCGTGCCTTCGATCCATTCCTCGCAGGACAGTTCCTCGAACCCCGCCTGATCGAACCA
>JABBOX010000285.1 GCA_012927555.1 Phycicoccus sp. | reverse complement strand
TATGGACGATTTCGCCATCTGGCGCAACCGTGGTCTTCGCGTAGCCAGTGGTGATTCCGGCTGCATCCACAGTCTTGGTGTAGATCGCGTACGAGCCGGGAACGCGGCCAGGCACATTGGCCGAGAATTGGAGCGCGCTACCCTCGCCGCGAGCAACGGTAGTTTCCTCCGCGCCTACAGGCAACTTCTTCATATATCGCGCCAGGTTCGTGCGCTGCTCGGAATTCAAGTGATCAAGCGTGAGGTCCGGCTCTGGCTCTGGACCCGCCAGCCGCGTGCGCGCGTTGGCGTCCGCAGCCCTCACGAATTCGGCCGGTCGCTCGGTAGCCTCAAGACTGGCTGACTCCGCCCGAGAGACCGCGTCAACTTCCTGACGGATGCGCGCGAAACCGGCAGCGAGTCCTTCGCCGACGCGACCGGCGTCAGCGCCGACGTGCACGCCCGCAGAGGCGCTGCGCGTCGCGACGAGCCCTCCTCCTGCCGTGAGTGCGGCGATCGCGGCGTCCGGAGCGAGGTGCCCGACGGCACGCGCCGGGCTGGTGGCCCAGGTGTCGTAGTCGATGACCTCCTTGCCGAGCTGGACTGGATCCTTGACGGCCGCGATCAGCCCCATAGCCAGCGCAGCGTCCGACGCGGCTGCGCCGTCGGGGTCGATGAGACGCCGGATCGTGTTGTGGTCCCAGACCAGGTGACCGAGCCCACCGAAAGACTCGGCGGCGCCGTGCCACAGCTCGGACCACTGGAAGCCGACCTGGTTCCACAGGCCCGGGCCGATCGGTGCGTCCACGCTCGCGTCCTGGAGGGCGGCGGCTGCGGCGCCGGCGGAGGCATGGACCTTCGAGCGCGCGTCGTCCACGGTCGCGAGCGCGCGATGCTGGTCGGCTGTCACGGGGATCGCACCGAGAACGTCAGGGATCATGCACGCCGCGGAGGCATCGAACAACCGGATTGCGGCATGGGCCTGGACCTGCGCCCACTCCAGGGTCGTGGCGTGGGCGTGCAACGCGCCTGCCGCGCAGCCCATCGCGCTGGCCGCGACCAGGAGGTGCGTGCGCACGGTCGTGCTCGTCTGGGCGAACATCGACGCTGCCTTGCCGGTCCATCCGGGCACGTCGGTGCCGCCGACGCCCTCAGCTACCGCGATCAACGTCTCCGCCGTCTCGTCCAGGACTCGGGCATCGGCCCGTATCGCGTCCGCATCACCGGGGATCAGGACCCCCGGGTCGTGAGTCTCGCCGAGGCTCCGGCTCAGGACGCCGGTGCCGGTGCTCACTGCGGTGCGGGCAGATCACGTGCGGCCTCGGCGGCGTTCGTATCCACCGCCTCGAGCCATCCCGCCGCGGACACCAGGGCCGCTCCGCCGTCGCGCACGTCGTCCGCAGTGGCGCGTAGCCCCCGCGCCCACCGCTCGGCGAAGCCGGTGGCAGCACTCACGAGGGCCGGGTGTCCGTAGTGACTGCGCCGTGCGGCCAGTGCGGTCCCGTCGAGGCCACTCACCGCGCCGCCGTACCCGATGAGCAGCTCGCCGCTGCTGCGCAGCTCAGCAGTGTCAACACGCAGATCAGCCGTCATGTCACTCCCGGTTGCCTCACCTCATGAACCTGAGAGCAACCTAGGGGAGCCGCACGGCGTGCGACGGTTGTCCACAGCTCCGATGTGACCGCGGTCGTGACCGGGGCGGGGGTCAGGAGTCGCGCGCGGTCAGGATGACCGGGCCGTCCTTGGTGATCGCGATGGTGTGCTCGGCGTGCGCGGCGATCGAGCCGTCGCCCGTGCGGATGGTCCAGCCGTCGGGGTCGATCACGTACTCGTCTCCGCCGGCCATGAACCACGGCTCGATCGCGATGACCAGTCCGGGCTTGAGCTTCTGACCGGTCCCGGCGCGGCCCAGGTTCGGGACGTGCGGGTCCTCGTGCATCGTCCGGCCGACCCCGTGGCCACCGAAGTCCGCGTTGATGCCGTACCCGGCCCCGCGCCCGACGGCGCCGATCGCCGCGGAGATGTCACCCATGCGGTTGCCCGGCTTCGCGGCGGCGATCCCGACGGCGAGCGCGCGCTCGGTCGTCTCGATGAGCTTGGTCGCGGCCGCGGTCGGCGTGCCGACCTGGAACGTGATCGCGGAGTCGGCGACCCAGCCCTGCACCTGCGCGGCGAAGTCGACGCTCAGGACGTCGCCGTCGACCAGGACGTAGTCCGACGGCAGGCCGTGCAGCGCGGCGTCGTTCACCGACGTGCACAGCACACCCGGGTAGGGGATCGCACCGAACGACGGGTGGTAGCCGAGGTAGACCGAATGAGCACCGGCCGCATCGATGAGCGCGTGCGCGTGGGCGTCGAGGTCACGCAGGCTCACGCCGGGCTTCGCATAGTCGCGCAGCGACACCAGGACGCTGGCGATGAACTTCCCGGCGGGACGCATCGCGGTGATCTCGGCAGGTGTCTTCAGCTGGCCCATGGGACCAGACTCTCACCGTCCGGGGCGCCGTACGTCCGCAGGACGTATGTCCGGGGATCGTGCACACCCGGCCTGGGAGTATCAAAGAGCAGCGCTGCGCTGCGACCAGACCCATCTAATTCACGGGAGTGTCCGGTGGAGAAGAGACTCGGTGTGGTGTCGATCATCGTGGAGCGAACGATCGCCCCGGTTGGTGGCGTCAATGAGCTGCTGTCGCAGTTCGGCGACGAGATCATCGGACGGTTCGGGCTCCCGTACGCGCGACGAGGCGTGAACATCATCACGCTCGTCGTCGACACCTCCGTGGAGCGCGTCAGCGCGCTCACCGGCAAGCTGGGCAAGCTCCCAGGCGTCCAGGTGCGGTCTCTCATGTCCAAGACCGCCGCACCAGGAGCCGACCTTGCCCCTCCACCTGATCTCTGAGGCTCCCGTCCCCGACGTCGCCGCAGGCGTCAACCCGGGTAGCAAGCAGCTGATCGACCGGCTGTCCGCGGACGGCCGCCTGCCCGTCGGCGACTTCGAGACCCTGCTCTCGTCGCCCTCGGACGAGGACCGCGCGTACGCCCGGGACAGGGCCGCTGCAGTTGCACAGCGGCAGTTCGGCAACCGCGTCTTCGTCCGTGGCCTCATCGAGTTCTCGAGCCACTGCCGCAAGGACTGCCTGTACTGCGGGATCCGCAGGAGCAACCGCGATGCGGAGCGCTACCGCCTCAGCCCTGACGAGATCCTGGCCTGCTGCGCCGAGGGCTACCGGCTCGGGTACCGCACCTTCGTGCTGCAGAGCGGCGAGGACGGGTGGTTCACGACCGAGGTCGTCACCGACATCGTGCGTCGGATCCGTGCGGCCTACCCCGACTGCGCGATCACCTTGTCGATCGGCGAACGCAGCACTGCGGCGTACCAGCAGTTCTTCGACGCCGGCGCGGACCGCTTCCTCCTGCGTCACGAGACGGCGGACAGCGAGCACTACGCCCGCTTGCACACCGCCGGGCAGACCTTGGAGTCGCGGCTGGCGTGCCTGTCCGACCTCAAGCGAATCGGGTTCCAGACCGGTGCCGGCTTCATGGTGGGTTCGCCGTTCCAGACCGTCCACCACCTGGCCAAGGACCTGGTCTACCTGTCGGAGCTCCGGCCGCACATGGTCGGGATCGGCCCCTTCCTGCCACACCACCGCACACCGTTCGGTGACCAGCCGGCTGGGTCCGTGGACCTGACCTTGTTCATCCTGAGCCTGGTGCGTCTCATGCTGCCAACGGTCCTGCTGCCGGCCACCACCGCCCTCGGCGTCGCCCGGACCGGGGGCCGGGAGGCCGGGATCCAGGCGGGCGCGAACGTGGTGATGCTGAACCTCAGCCCCTCCGAGCAGCGGCCCAAGTACCTGCTGTATGACAACAAACCCGTCAGCGGCGAGGTCTTCGAGATGACCGACGCGGTCCGCCGCTCCCTCGCCCGGATCGGCTACGACGTCGTCGTCGACCGCGGCGACCACCCGAAGGAGATCCGATGAGTCTCAACGACACCCCGCGCGCGAACCGGCTGCACATCGGCATCTACGGCAAGCGGAACGTCGGCAAGTCCTCCCTCGTCAACGCCATCACGGGCCAGTCGATCGCCGTGGTGTCCGACGTGCCGGGGACGACCACCGACCCGGTGTACAAGGCGATGGAGCTGCACGGCATCGGCCCGGTGGTGTTCATCGACACCGCCGGCCTCGACGACACCGGCACTCTCGGAGAGCTGCGCGTGGCCAAGACGCGCGAGGCCAGCCGGAAGACCGACGTCGCACTCGTCGTGCTCACCGCTGCGCCTGACGTCGAGCACGAGTGGGTGGCCGACCTCTCGCGCCGCGGGGTCCCCGTGATCGCCGTGATCAACAAGGCGGACACGCTCGGCGACCTCGAGGGGCTCCGGGCGGAGGTCCGCTCCCGGCTGCGCCTCGAGCCGCTCGTCGTGAGCGCTCGCACCGGGGTCGGCGTCGGGACCATCCGGGAGGCGATCATCGCCGAGCTCCCGGACGACGAGCCGGTGAGCATCACGGGCGCGCTGGCGGAGCCCGGCGATCTCGTCCTGCTCGTCATGCCGCAGGACATCCAGGCGCCGAAGGGCCGGCTGATCCTCCCGCAGGTCCAGACCCTGCGGGACCTGCTGGACAAGAAGTGCCTGGTCATGAGCTGCACGACGGACCAGCTCGGGCCGACCCTCGCCGTCCTGGTCCGGCCCCCGAAGCTCATCATCACCGACTCCCAGGTGTTCGCGACAGTGCACGCCATGAAGCCGCCAGAGAGCCTCCTGACGTCCTTCTCCGTCCTGTTCGCCAGCTACAAGGGCGACATCCAGGCCTTCGTCGACGGTGCGGAGGGCATCGGCCGCCTGACGAGCGAGTCGCGGGTGCTGATCGCCGAGTCGTGCACGCACGCGCCGCTGGAGGAGGACATCGGCCGGGTCAAGATCCCTTCGCTGCTCCGGAAGCGGTTCGGCGACACCCTCCAGGTGGACATGCTGAGCGGCCCGGGTCTCATCGCGGACCTTGGCTCCTACGACCTCGTCATCCACTGCGGCGGGTGCATGTTCAACCGGCGCCATGTGCTCTCCCGCATCGACGAGGCGCAGACCCTTGGCGTCCCGATCACCAACTACGGGATCACGATCGCGTATCTTTCCGGGATCCTGGACAAGATCAGCATCCCTGGGCTGCGATGAGGCGGTTCCTGCGCGGTGCACTTGTCGCCGTCGTTGTCGTCGGGGTCTGGTGGGTGCTCACCGAGCTGCACCTGTGGAGTGCCTACGTCCTTCCGACGCCGGGACGTGTGTGGTCCAGCGCGGTGGAGATGACGATGTCCGGCGAGCTCCCGAGGCACGTCGTCATCAGCTTCGGCAGAGTCCTCATCGGGTTCGCTCTCGCCTTCGGACTGGCGTTCGCACTGGGGGTCGTCGCCCTGCTCCTGCCAGGTCCGGACGGCTACCTCGCACCGGTCCTGTCGTTCCTCAAGAACGTCCCGCCGCTCGCCTTGATCCCGCTGCTCATCCTGTGGTTCGGCATCGGCGAGACGGCCAAGGTCATCGTGATCGTCCTGACGGCCTTCTTCCCGATGTACATGAGCATCAAGAAGGGCTTCCAGGCGTGCAGCCCGCAGCTGCTGGAGGTCGGGACGTCGCTGCACTTCTCCACGGCCAAGCAGTTCGTCCTGATCCGGCTCCCCAATGCGGTCCCGGACATCCTGGTGGGAATGCGTATCAGCCTCGGGTTCGCCTGGCGGGCGCTCGTCGGCGCCGAGATGATCGCCGCGTCATCGGGCCTGGGCTACCTCATCCTCGACGCCCAGCGCATGTCCCGGTCCGACAAGGTGATCGTCGGCATCGTCACGATCGGGCTGGTCGGCATCCTCTGCGAGCGACTGTTCTCCGGTGCCGTCCGCCGCACCATGCGCTGGGGGATCGATGACAGCTGGAGCTGAGATCGCCGGGCTCTGCAAGAGCTTCACTGTGGGCGACAGGGTGGTCAGCGTCCTCGACGGCCTGGACTTCACCCAGCGTGACGGGATCACCGTCGTCCTCGGCGCGAGCGGCTGCGGCAAGACCACGCTGCTACGGCTGATCGCCCGGATGGACGTCCAGGACACCGGCAGCATCCGGATCAGGGGCACGGGAAGCATCGGGATGGTGTTCCAGGAGCCCCGCCTCATGCCCTGGCTGACAACGGTGCAGAACATCCGCTTCGGGCTCGGCCGCGGCGCGTGCGACACCCAGCGGCTGCTCGAGCTGACCGGGCTGACGGGCTTCGAGAAAGCGCTCCCCCACCAGCTCTCCGGCGGGATGCAGCACCGCGTCGCACTGGCCCGCGCCCTGGCCAACCGGCCGGCTCTTGTGCTCATGGACGAGCCGTTCGCAGCCCTGGACCAGCTGACGCGCGAGCGGATGCAGGACCAGCTGCTGGCGCTGCAGCGCGCGGAGGGCATGAACGTCCTCTTCGTCACCCACAGCATCGACGAGGCGCTGTACGTCGGCGACCGGATCGTCGTCCTCACTCACGGCCGCATCGACGCGGACCACGACGTGGCCCACGTGCCCGGTCAGCGCAGCCGGGCACCCGACCTCGAGTTCACCCGACTCATCCGATCCACGATCCAAGGGGAAGCACCATGCTGAACAAGACACTGGCGTTCGCCATCGCGGCGACCCTGAGCCTCGGGGCGCTGGCGGGCTGTACCGCCTCGGCAACCTCGGAGGTGCCATCGGCGCCCACGGTTGACAAGGTGGCGGTGACCTACGTCACGGCGCCCCTGAACGTCCCGTCGATCACCGAACGCAAGACCGGGGCCTTCGCCGCCGCCTTCGGAGACAAGGTCGACGTCACCTACGCCGAGCTCACCACCGGGCCGGAGCAGACCGCGGCCCTCGCCTCCGGCGACGTCCAGTTCCTGTTCGCGGTCGGCGCGACGTCCGTGATCCTGTCGGCCGCCAACGGCGCCGACATCGCGATCGTGGACATGTACAGCCGGTCGCCGGAGGCATTCATGCTCCTGAGCGGCCCCAACGGGCCGAAGAGCCCCGCCGAGCTCGTCGGCAAGACCGTCGGCGGACCGAAGGGCACGATCCTGCACGAGCTGTTGCTGGCCTACCTCGCCAGCGGCGGGTACACCGCCAACGACATCCACTTCGTCGACATGACGATCCCGGACGCTCAGGCCGCGCTGGCCGGCGGTCACGTCGACGTGGCGCTGCTCGCCGGCCCAGCGGCCTCCACGATGCTCTCCGACGGGTACCGGAAGGTCACCGACGGCAAGGGCCTCGTCGGCGCGACCATCGTCGTGGCCACCACTCGGGCGTTCGCCAAGGCGAACCCCGCGATCGTCCGGACCTTCCGCGAGGCCCACCGATCGGTCCTGGACTACATGACTGCCCACCCCGACGAGGTCGTCGCCATGACCGCTGCGAAGACGCAGCTGCCCGCGGCCGCGGTCCGCGACATGGCCGCCAAGTACGACTTCAGCGCCGACATCACAGACACCGACATCACGGCGATGTCCGCCACCGTCGACTTCATGGTGAAGAACGGCATGATCGAGAAGGCCGTCGACGTGAAGAGCCTGATCTTGCCCACTGAGTAGCCTGCGCTCACGCGACTACCAGCCCCGAGGCTGGGACTGATCTCCTGCGTCCGCGCCGGGGCCCCGTTCGCCCCTTTGCGACTGATCTGTAACGCTTGCAGACCAGCCGCGCCATCCGCGCGTTGCACAGTGACCGCGAGTACCGGGGAGGACCATGGGCGAGAACGCGGCAATGACGGGTGGGTTGGCTGCCGATACCAGCGCTGCACTGAGAGCCACCGATCCGCGTGGCCCGCTGCGCTCTGCCGTGATCGTGAATCCTGTGCGGGTCGACGACGTTCTCGTCCGGCGGCGCGCTGTCGAGACCGAGCTGGCAGCGGCCGGATGGCCGGCTCCGATCTGGCTCGAGACCACCACAGACGACCCCGGCACGGGACAGGCCCGCCGCGCGGTCGACGCTGGCGCGCACGTGGTGTTCGTCTGCGGCGGTGACGGGACAGTTCGGTCCTGTATCGAGGGGCTAGCCGGAACGGACGTCGCCTTGGCAGTCCTGCCCGCTGGCACCGGTAACCTGCTGGCGACCAACTTCGGTGTCCCGAACGACACCGCGGCCGCAGTGCGCCTTGCTATCGAGGGTGATCGCACGAGGATCGACGTCGGCGACGCGAACGGGCAGTCGTTCGCTGTGATGGCCGGTATTGGCTTCGACGCGGCGCTCCTGCGGGATGCGTCGACCAGGCTCAAGTCCGTGATCGGAGCGACGGCTTACGTGCTCTCCGCTCTACGGCATCTGCGTGACCGCCGGATGCGCGTGCAGATCACCCTTGACGACGATCCGCCGTTGCACCGGCGGGCACGGAGCGTGGTGATCGGCAACGTCGGGCGCCTCCAGGGTGGGGTGCACCTGCTCACCGAAGCGGAGCCCGACAACGGGCACCTGGAGGTCGCGATCCTCGCGCCGCACAGATTGCATCACTGGTTCGCCCTGACCTGGGGCGTGCTGCACGGCCACCGCGATGTCGCCCACATGGAAGTCCTGCGCGCCTCGCGGATCACCGTCGCCAGCGACCGCGACCAACCCCGCCAGCTTGACGGCGACGTGATCGACCCGGGCCGCTCGCTCACCATCACCGTGCGGCCTGGCGCACTCGAGCTGTGCGTCCCACGACCAGAACGATAGGGGGTGGTCGCCGGTTCGCTGGGGACGGGACCTGGGACAAGGTCTTGTCCGCGCTGCTCGCGCTGGCTGACGCGGCCGGTCTGGTGGACTGGGCGGTGTCGGTGGACTCCACGATCAGCCGGGCCCACCAGCATGCGGGCGTTCACCAAGCGCCCCGAGCAGGACACAGGGGGCTCGTGCGCATCACAAGAATCCTGGCGAAGCGAACAGTGAACCTGCAGGTCACGGCATCGGACGGTCCCGTGGTGGGCTGTCGAGCAAGATTCATCACGCCGTCGACGGGCGCGGACGACGCCTGGCGGTGATCGTGGCCCCGGGGCAGGGCCACGACGGGAAGATGCTGCCCGACCTGCTCGACGAGATCCGCGTCCCCCGCTCGGGCCCAGGCCGGCCACGGACCACACCGGACAAGGTCCTGGGCGACAAGGCGTACCCCTGGCGGGCGACCCGCACCCTGCTGCGCGCCCGCGGGATCATCGCGGTGATCCTCGAACCGCGCGACCAACGCGCCAACCGCATACGTCGCGGGAGACGCGGTGGGCGACCCGTGAACTACGACCGCGATACCTACAAGGGCCGCAACGTCGTCGAACGCTCCTTCGTGCGCCTCAAGCAGTGGCGCGCCCTGGCCACCCGCTACGACAAGCTCGCCATCGTCTACCGCACCGCCGCCGTCCTCGCCGCCGTCATCACCTGGCTACACCTCTGAGGAGACACTCCCTAGTCGCCAACCCCACAAGTCGCCAATACACCCTGTGGAACGGCCGTCCAGGGGTGCGCATTGTCGTGGAGATCCCGAACAGGATGATCGCCCGGCAGTATGCTCGCCAGATGGCAGACGATGGAGTTCCGGGACAAGGTAACGTTCCAGAGGAATCCGACGGGAACTCGGCTGATGCTCTGGCCGGTCGCGATCCTGTTGACCCGAAGGTGTTGCCGAACTCGTTTTTCGCCATCGACACGGCGAAGCTGTTCGCGAATGCCCTAGCCTCCGTCAACACGTCCAAGATGCTCGCGAATTCGTTGGCGAATATTGACGTCTCGAGGACGCTGTTGAACTCATTTGCGACCATCGATACGTCGAAGGCATTCCGGGACTCGTTCGCGACCATCGACGTCGGGAAGGCGTACCGGGACTCGTTCGCGACCATCGACGTCGGGAAGGCGTACCGGGACTCGTTCGCGACCATCGACGTCGGCAAGGCGTACCGGGACTCGTTCGCGACCATCGACGTCGGCAAGGCGTACCGGGACTCGTTCGCGACCATCGACGTCAGGAAGGGACTGATCGAAGGGATTTCGCGGATCCAGAATGAGAATGATCTGCGATCAAGAAGTGATGTAGCGCACGCGTTCAGTGAACTCGTCGCCGACCTCGACCTCTCCAAGGGCCCGAGCGAGACACTCGCGGAGATGGAAACGAGAGTGGGAGCGATTCCCAGAGGCGAGACGGGCCTCACGCGAGCCGACAGGATTTCGATCGCCACCTTCGCAGGAGCCTTGGCGGTCTTGTTGTTGACATATTTCTATTTCGCATATCCGGATGCCGCGGACTTTGTATTGAGCGAGAAGACCTTTTTTGAACTTGCACTAATTCTTGCACTCTCCGTAAACAAGCGCCTTGGCAAGTGAGTAGCGGCACGTGAAGCGCTTTTTGGGTACGCGCCTTGGCCACTCACCCGCCGAGCGGGGCGCCGCCGGAGCCGCGCTCTTGACTTGATATAGCAACGCAACTCGGGAGGCTTCGAGAGCAGCCCGGGAGCCGCCGCGCGCCGGACGTGCCCCGGTGCGGGGACGGCGGAAGCGAGGCGCGCGCACGGCGCGGCAGCGCTGAGCACGCACCGCACCGCCGACCCGCTCGTGACAGACGAACGCCACCGCACCCACGGACACGTGCGGGCCGGGCATGGACCGAGGCGTCCATCCGATAGCGGAGCAACAGCCCGGAGCGCAGGCGGGGCCACTGGGCACTTTCACGCCTCGGTCTTGGACCTTGGTGCGGGGCACCGTCCCTGACCGCACGGTGGACCGCACGGTGGAGCCGGCTGAGCGCAGGGCCAAGCTCGGCGATCGGATGAACGGCGGGCGTGAGACGCAAGGCCACGGCGACCACGCGGGCCTGCCACGCAACCTCACCGCGAACGTGCAGGTCAGGGCCTAGCAGGTAGGGGACGTATTGGCGACACGTCGGCGACCCGACCATGTACCCACCGCGGGTCTGTTCGTCGAGGGTTGTCCGGGCGGCGGTTCCGGCACGTAGCGTGGCTTCGTGGCGAATGTCGCGTCTCCGGGGGCGCACGGTTTCTGGTTGGGCGCGGCGATCATGGTGCTGGTCCTTGTCCCGGTGGTGGTCTTCGGGTCCCGCACCAGCGAGTGCTTCGACTCCGTGTCGGCGGCCGTCAGCTACTGCACGTCAGGCCCGGCGGTCGGCGGCGGGGGCGCGGTGCTGCTGTGCCTCGGTGGAGGTGTCTTCGTCGTGCAGGCGCTTCGTCGCGCGTTGAGCGGGCGTTCTCGCACGTCACGGTGACGACGCCGGATGGGGCGCCTACCTCGTCGCTGTGCCGGAGTCGTTGCCGAGGTTGGTGATGCAGGTTGCGAGGGTCTCGAGCAAGACGTGCTGTTGAGCGGTTGTCAGCCCGGTGCACATCGTCGTCTGGACCGCGTTGATGGCCGTGCTTGCCGCGACGAGGTGATCGCGGCCGGCGGTGGTCAGCTCGGTCGGCAGATCGCGGCCGTGCGTTGCGGTCGCGGGCCGGGTGACGAGTCCGCGCTCTTCGAGGCCGCGCAGGACGAGGTTCATCGACTGGCGAGTGACGAAGACCCCGCGAGCCTGCTCGGCATTCGACAGCCCGGGACGTTGCCCGAGCAGCTCGAGGCAGGCGTACTGCGGCACAGTCAGGTGCAGCGGGCGCCGCGCTCCGTTCAGCCCGCCGCACGCGGTGGTGTTCGCCACGACGCCCATCCCCTTCGCGGTGCGGGACGCTCAGCCCGACGTCGACCTCGACGCAGCCGGGCAGCCCGGCCTCGGCGTGGCGTTGTGGTTGCACAGCACCGACGGGCAGGCCCTGCACGACTCGCTCGACGCCGCAGGCGTTCCGATCGTGACGCCGCCATTCGACGGCCCCTTCGGGCGGACGTTCGCGTTCGCCGACCTCGACGGGTACGCCGTGACGAGCCACGACAAGCAGTAGGCGCCGCCGGAGTCCGGGATCGTCCGCGCGGTGGACCTCACGAAGGTGCTGAGAGCGCGACCGAGACGAGTGGCGGTTCACAGGGGGCACTCAGGTCGCGCAAATGGGTGGTATTCGGGCGTTTCACCAAAACCGGACCGTACCGGTTGGTAACTTCGTCGCAATTCACCCGCGAAGCGAGGACCACCCATGCGCACAGCCCACCATCACTTCCGCTCCCGGGCTCGTGCGGTGGCACTCGTCGCTGCCGCCGCGCCGCTGCTGGGGGTGCTGGTGCCGGCGCCCGCGCAGGGTGCGCCGGCTGACGACGCGATCAAGATCGTGCAGCTCGGCGACTCGTACTCGGCAGGAAACGGGGCAGGAAGCTACTACGGGCCCGACGGCTGCTTCCGCTCGCACGACTCATGGGCGGCCCAGTACACCGAGTGGCTCGCCGACCAGGGCCACCACGTCACGTTCGTCTCACGCGCATGCAGCGGCGGGGTGCTGGATGAGATGTCCGCCACCCGCGCCATGGGCGGACCCATCCTGACGTATCCCGGGGGAATGACCGAGGAGCAAGTCAAGAGCGCGGCCAGGCTGACGGACGAGTGCGCTGTGCCTGACCCGAGCGACTATCGCCGCGACATCACGGTCTCGTGGAGCGATGCCGGGTCGGTCGTGAAGTGCTCCATGGTGATGCAGCCACAGCTCGACGCTGTTGGACGCGACACCGACGTCGTGGTCCTGACGATCGGCGGGAACGACCTCCACTTCGCCGACATCGTCAAGGAGTGTTTCGCGTTGGGGATCCGCGACCCGGGCAGCTGCCGGTCGCAAGTCAAGTACGCGCACGACCGGGTGCTCGACTTCCAGACCAAGCTCCAGGGTGTCCTGGCAGCGCTGCATGCTCGCATGCGCCCCGACGCGAAGGTCATGCTGCTGGCCTACCCGTACCTGTCAACGGAGCAGAGCTACATGCTCACCTCCCTGAAGGACCGGCTGCCATTCGTCACCGGCGACCGGTACGACGTGTCCGCCGCGGTTCGCGGGCTCGGCGACGAAGGTGACGCCGCCCAGAAGGCAGCCGTGACCGCCGCCAACACCGCCGCCGGGACGCCGTTCGTCACGTACGTCGACGGCGTCAAGAACGTGTTCGCCGGCCATGAGCCCAGGACTCCTGACATAGCACCAGAGTTCGTGCAGGGTCAGGGTCGGGTTTTGATTTCGTAGCGCAGGATCAGGTCGGTGCCGGGGTACCGGGTTTGGGTGGCGGTGAGGTGGGCGCAG
>JABBOX010000018.1 GCA_012927555.1 Phycicoccus sp. | reverse complement strand
CGAGGTGACCAAGGTTCATCATCCGGGCACCGAGGTGACCGTGCTCGGCCCCGGGCGTGCGGATCTCGAGGCATTTGGTGGCAACCTGATGGATGTCTCGCGTCGGCCCCTGGTCATCGAGACCTCGCTGCGCACGTCCGCCCGTGCCCTGCGCGACCCTGCTCCACTGCCTGACGGCAACGACTACCGGGATGTCGGTTGACCTTGACACGGATCTACATACCTCTCAACGCCGCGGGGCTGCGCCGTCTGGACGCCGACCGCGCCATCACCAAAGCGCCGTTCCTCGCCTATGCCGTCACTGACGCTGTGTGCGCCTCGGCCCCGGTTGCCGGCCAGGACCAGTGGGAGTACTCCGCCCTCGGTGATGCCGTCCTTCGCTCCGCGGCCCTCCTTGGCCATGGCGAGAAGCGTCGCATCGTAGCTGCGGCCGATGTGGAGCCCGAGCTGGTGGGTCCGGCGGCGGCAAGCGACTCCGGTGGCTTCATCGAGGACTCCGCGGTCTTGATCCTGGATTCTGTTGAGCTGAAACGGATTGCGTCCTTCCATGTGGATGCCGACGAGGCAGCTGAGGACGACGAGCTGCTGTGGTACGACGTCACGGAGCTCCCCGTCATACTCGCCCTCCTGTGACGCGTGGCACCATGGGCGGTGACCTCAACGCCGAGAGACCTCCAAGGAGATGTTCACCGCAATGGACGCCGTAACCCGGGTTCCCGCCCCCATCAACGAGCCAGTTCTCGACTATGCGCCGGGCAGTCCCGAACGCGCTGAGCTCGAGGTGGCTCTCGCCCAGCTGAGCAGCACACGCATGGACCTCCCGCACACGATCGGTGGCAAGCGGGTCACCGGCACGGGCAAGAAGATCGACGTGCGTCAGCCGCACGCCCACAAGAAGGTCCTCGGGACGATGCACGAGGCGACCGCGACCGATGCCAAGGATCGCGGCGGCCACCGCGGCGGCACCCGCCTGGCGCGCCCTCTCCTTCGACGACCGCGCGGCCATCCTGCTCAAGGCCGCAGACCTGCTCGCCGGGCCGTGGCGGGCAAGGATCGTCGCCGCGACGATGCTGGGCCAGTCCAAGACGTGCTTCCAGGCCGAGATCGACGCCGCCTGCGAGCTGATCGACTTCTGGCGCTTCAACGTCCATTTCGCGCGGGAGATTCTGGCTGAGCAGCCTGCGGCCAACTCCAAGGGCATCTGGAACCGCATCGACTACCGTCCGCTTGAGGGCTTCGTCTATGCGATCACGCCGTTCAACTTCACGGCTATCGCCGGCAACCTGCCTACCGCCCCGGCGCTCATGGGCAACACCGTGGTCTGGAAGCCCTCGTCCAGCCAGCAACTCGCAGCCCAGCTCACCATGGAGCTTCTCGAAGAGGCCGGAATGCCGCCCGGCGTCATCAACATGGTGACCGGCCACGGCGTCAACGTCTCCCCGGCGGTGCTCAGCTCCCCGGACCTGGCCGGCATCCACTTCACCGGTTCGACCGCGCTCTTCCAGACCCTCTGGCAGCAGGTCGGCGCCAACCTCAAGAACTACAAGACCTACCCCCGGCTGGTCGGCGAAACGGGCGGCAAGGACTTCATCATGGCTCACCCCTCCGCCGACCCGGATGTGTTGCGAACGGCCATGATTCGCGGCGCGTTCGAGTATCAGGGCCAGAAGTGTTCGGCGGCCTCGCGCGCCTACGTGCCGCGCAGCCTGTGGAAGCTCATCAAGGACGACCTCGCCCGGACCACCAACGGTCTCGGCCAGGGCGACGTCACTGACTTCTCCAACTTCATGGGCGCCGTCATCGACGACCGCGCGTTCGGCAAGCACCGCGCCGTGATCGACCGGGCAAACACCGACAAGGGCGTCAAGGTCATTGCCGGTGGCACGTATGACGACTCGGTCGGCTACTTCATCCGCCCGACAGTCCTGGAGATCGCCGACCCCGCCGACGAGGCGTTCAGCACCGAGTACTTCGGGCCGATCCTGGCCGTCCACGTCTATGCCGACCGCGACTACGACAAGGTGCTCGACCAGATGGAGTCGATCGCGCCCTACGCGCTGACCGGGTCGATCATGGCCCAGGACCGCGCCGTCATCGCCGACGCGCAGGAGCGCCTGCGGTTTGCGGCCGGCAACTTCTACATCAATGACAAGCCCACGGGCGCCGTCGTCGGCCAGCAGCCCTTCGGCGGCGGTCGCGCGTCGGGTACCAACGACAAGGCCGGCTCGCCGCTCAACCTCATGCGTTGGACCAGCGCGCGGTCGATCAAGGAGACGTTCGTGGCGGCGAAGTCCCACGAGTACCCGCACATGGGCTGACCCGCCCTTGCTCAGTTCAGGCCGGTTTGCTCACTTCAGACCGCTCCGGAGCCCAATATCGGCGTAAGAAACCGGCCTGAACTGAGCAAACGCTCCCTTGTTCTTTGTCGCCAGCGATGGCATTTCGGCTGGCTCCGCGGTCGCTCCGATCCTCGCCCGCTCGATTCTCACTCCCTTGTCGCCAGCCAAGCCTGCCCGATCTCCCTCTCAACGTTGATCGCCGACTCGATGGCAGGTGCCGCAGCCTGCTCGATCTTGCCGCCGATCAGGGGGATCCGGGCCCTGAGGTCGCCCTGGACCGTCTGGACCGAGCCATGACCATTCGGTGCCAGCGACAGCGCTCCATCGAGGTCGATCGGCGCCCCGGCGATGTCGACGGTGATCACCCCCTGGCGAGCCCCCTGGGCGTCGGCAGGTCCCCAGTCCTGGGTCTCGGTGATCGCCAGTGTGGCGCCGACCAGGCTCTGGACGAAGGAGGGGAAGTCGGCTGTTGGCAGATCGCGGGTGCTGACGATGACGGTGCGTTCGTCCTTGGCGCTGATGGACACGCTGTGGCTGAGGGCGCCGGTAGCGATGCACTTGCGGTTCTGGAAGATCTCGTCGGCAAGCATGGCGAAGACCTCGTGGGGCGTGGCGGCGTAGTTGAGGCTCGCGCTGATCTTCATCGCCACAATCTAGGGCGTAGCAGGCGGTCTCACGGAAGCGGGCGCCGGCGGTCTCACTAAAGCTTGCGCTGCTAGTGCCTCAGTCAGCGAGGCCATCCGACGCGCAAGCCGACCTCGGGCGCGACCGACATGAGCGGTGGCAAGGTCGACCCTGGCCTGGACCACGGGCACCTGGCTGCACCGCCGCTCGGCCTCCTCTGCGCTGGCCGGGCCCCACGGCTCGATGACCCGGGTCCCGTCAAGGAGCAGCCCGGCGCTGTGGACGCGCCGCTCGGCTCGTCGTCCGAGCTCGTGACCCTCGGCGAGGTCCGTCGCGTAGCGCTGGAGGGCTCCCCCCGCCTCGTCCAGCACGCCGGCGGTTGCTCGCAGGGCCTCCCATGAGGCGACGATGGCGCGTCTGGCCGCCTCGACCCCAGGCCCCTTCCACACAGCCTGCTCACCGACTGCGTCCTCGAGCGACTGCGCGTGCTGGCGCAGCCGTGAGGCCTCGCGGCGCATGCCACCGCCGACGCGAGAGCAGGAGACGTGGTCTCCGTAAACCAGGGTCGCGGTCATGCGCCCTGGAGCTCGCGTGAGGTATTGCCGAGGCGCTCCGACAGCGCGCTCAGGGTGCCGGCGGCCTTGTTGACCAGGGTGTCGACCGCGCGTTGGGCCGTGGCATCACCGGTGTCGCCGTAGTGCGCCAGCAGCTCGTCGGAGGCGTCGAGCGCTGCAGCGCTGCACCGGGCCAGCTCCGCGGACACGACATCGAGCAAGGTCTGGTCCATGCGGTGTTCGGCGGGCATGCGGACAGCCTATGGCCGGGCGGCGAATGCTCCGGGGTTACGCACAGCCCGGTTGGGGCACGCCCGCACCGCCCGCCCAAGCGGCCATGAACCGCACCGCCCGCCCAGAAGGCTTCATGCGCACAGGGATAGGCTCGGTGACGGTGCACAAGGGCGTGCATCACGGCATTCTTGGATAAGGATCTCTGTCATGTCAGCGTCGCTCGAGCAGTCCCGTTCTCAGGTCATTCACTCCGCGGCCGAGCTGGCAGTTGAGGCCGGTGGTGAGACGCTCGAGCCGTTCTTGCGCCACTACTACCGGCACGTTGCCACCGAGGACCTGGTGGCGCGCAGACCTGAGGATCTCCTGGGGGCAGCCTTGTCCCACAAGGCAACTGCCATGCATCGTCCGGTCGGTACGGCCAACGTGAGAGTCTTCACGCCGACGGTTGAGGAGCAGGGCTGGTCCTGCGATCACACGGTCATCGAGATCGTCACCGACGACATGCCCTTCATCGTGGACTCGGTCAACGTTGAGCTTGCGCGACAGCAACGGGTCGTTCACCTCGTCATCCATCCGCAGCTCGTCGTTCGTCGCGACGCGGCCGGTGAGCTCCAGGACATCCTCGGCGTCGATTCGATGACCGAGTCCGTGATGACCGAATCCGAGTTCGGCGCTGGCGTCGAGTCGTGGACACACGTCGAGATCGATCGTCAGGCCGGAGACGCCGAGCAGGAGGCCCTGGCCGAGGGCTTGCAACGGGTCCTCTCGGACGTGCGTGACTCGGTCGAGGACTGGCCGAAGATGAAGGCCGAGTGCCAGCAGATCACCGCTGAGCTCGAGGTCGGCCCGCCGAACGGCGTTGACCGCGAGGAGGTCGCCCACGCCCAGCGCTTGCTGACGTGGCTGGCCGACAGCCATTTCACGTTCCTCGGCTTCCGCGAATACGTCCTCCAACGCCAGGACGACGAGGACGTGCTGAGCGCAGTGCCCGGCACGGGCTTGGGCATCCTGCGCTACGACCAGCAGCAGTCGGGCAGCTTCAGCCGGATGAGTGCCGCGGCGCGGGCCAAGGCTCGCGAACCGCATCTTCTGATCATCACCAAGGCGAACTCACGCGCGACCGTTCACCGGTCGAAGTACCTGGACTACGTCGGCGTCAAGGTGTTTGACGCAAACGGCGAGGTCACGGGGGAGAAACGCTTCCTCGGCCTGTTCACATCGACCGCCTACACCGAGTCGGTGCTGCGCGTCCCCATCATTGACACCAAGGTCCGCAACGTCCTGGCGGCAAGCGGATTCACCGCTGACAGCCATTCCGGCAAGGACCTGTTGGAGGTGCTCGAGACCTATCCGCGTGACGAGCTCTTCCAGACCAGCGAGGACGAGCTGTACGAGCTTGCGACCGCGGTGCTTCATCTCCAGGAACGGCGCAAGAGCCAGTTGTTCCTGCGCAAGGACGAGTACGGCCGGTTCGTGTCCTGCCTGATCTACATCCCCCGGGACCGCTACACCACCGCCGTCCGACTGAAGATGGAGTCGATCCTGCGCACCGCTTTCCACGGCGCCAACGTGGACTACACGACGCGGGTGTCCGACTCGGTGCTGGCCCGGCTGCACTTCGTGGTCCGGGTTGAGCCTGGCCAGGTGATCCCGGATGTCGACGAGCGCGATTTGCAACAGCAGCTGATCGACGCCACCCGGACGTGGGACGAGGATCTTGCCGAGGCCGCCCTCAGCGAATACGGCGAGGAGGGCGCGGCTCGCCTCGTCGGGCTCTTTGGGAAGGCCTTCCCTGAGGCCTACAAGGAGGATTTCAGCGCGCGGGATGCGATTGCCGACCTTCGCCACATTCAGTCCCTCGACGGCGAGGACGCTCTCCGGCTGAACCTCTATCACGAGCCTGGTACGTCCTCGGCGGAACGTCGCTTCAAGCTGTATCGACGCGGACCCCTCTCGCTGACGTCGGTCCTGCCGCTGTTCAGCCATTTCGGGCTGGTGGTCGCCGATGAGCGTCCCTACCAGATCCACCCCTCCGACGGCGGTGGGGTGCACGTCTACGACTTCGGACTAAGGGGCGCCGGACCCCAGACGTGGGTCGGGAGTGGGCGCGGGGGACTTCGGGAGCTCTTCCAGGACGCTTTTGCCGCTGTCTGGGACGGTCGTGCCGAGAGCGACGGGTTCAATGCGCTGGTCCTCGGCGGTGAGCTGACCTGGCGACAGGTCGTGATCCTGCGGGCCGTTGCCAAGTACCTCCGTCAGACGGGCTCGACCTTCAGCCAGGACTACGTCGAAGCGGCGATGGTCTCGAACGTCTCCATCGCGGCACTGCTGGTGTCGATGTTCGAGACGCGGTTCGACCCTGAGTACAGCGAGGGCGCCGCCGGCGGCGGACGCGAGGCCGCCGAGACGACGATCGCCGATGCGATCTACGCCGCCCTCGAGGAGGTCCCCAGCCTCGACCACGACCGGATCATCCGCGCCTTCCTCGGCGTCATCATGGCCACGTTGCGCACGAACTACTTCCAACGTGTGGGGAGCGCTGGCGAGAGCGACCCCGCCCTTGCCGCTGTTGCCCCGCCCGCCGGCGATGCGCCGCACAAGTCGTATGTCTCCTTCAAGCTGGACCCGAAGAAGGTCCCGGATCTGCCTGCCCCGCGGCCGATGTTCGAGATCTGGGTCTACAGCCCTCGGTTCGAGGGCGTGCATCTGCGCTTCGGCAAGGTTGCTCGCGGTGGTCTGCGCTGGAGTGATCGGCGCGAGGACTTCCGCACTGAGGTCCTCGGCCTGGTCAAGGCGCAGATGGTCAAGAACGCCGTCATCGTGCCGACGGGCTCCAAGGGTGGGTTCTTTCCCAAGGCCCTGCCGGATCCGGCCCTCGACCGCGACGCATGGGTGGCCGAAGGCATCGCGTCCTACAAGCTGTTCATCTCGGCGCTGCTGGACGTGACCGACAACCTCATCGGTACCGCGGTGATCCCACCACCCTCGGTCGTGCGACTTGACGGAGACGACCCCTACCTGGTGGTCGCTGCGGACAAGGGCACCGCCACGTTCTCCGACATCGCCAACGCGGTCGCCAGGTCCTACGGCTACTGGCTCGATGATGCGTTCGCCTCCGGAGGTTCGGATGGCTACGACCACAAGGTCATGGCCATCACCGCGCGCGGGGCGTGGGAGTCGGTCAAGCGCCACTTCCGGGAGATGGGCGTCAACACCCAGACGACCGACTTCACGGTGGTCGGCATCGGTGACATGACCGGTGACGTGTTCGGCAACGGCATGCTGCTCTCCGAGCACATCCGCCTGGTTGCCGCTTTCGACCACCGCCACATCTTCCTGGACCCCAACCCCGACTCGGCCACGTCGTTCCCCGAGCGCAAGCGGCTGTTCGAGCTGTCGCGATCGTCGTGGGCTGACTATGACCGCGCGTTGATCAGCGAAGGCGGCGGTGTCTTCCCGCGATCGGCCAAGTCGGTGCGGATCAGCCCACAGGTCGCCGTTGCGCTGGGCCTGCCCAAGGGCACCACGGCGATGACACCCGCCCAGCTGATGAAGTCCATCCTGACCGCTCCCGTCGACCTGCTCTGGAACGGCGGTATCGGCACGTACGTCAAGGCATCCTCCGAGGTCAACGCCGAGGTCGGGGACCGAACCAATGACGCCGTCCGGGTCGACGGAAAGGCTTTGCGCGCCAAGGTCGTTTCCGAGGGCGGCAACCTCGGCTTCACCCAGCTAGGTCGGGTCGAGGCGGCTTTGGCCGGCGTGCACATTAACACCGATGCCATCGACAACTCCGCCGGCGTGGACACCTCGGACCATGAGGTCAACATCAAGATCTTGTTGACGGCCATGACGCGTGAGGGCGACATGACCCTGAAGCAGCGCAACCAGCTGTTGGTATCGATGACCGACGACATCGCGCGTCAGGTCCTGCGTGACAACTATGAGCAGAATGCATTGCTCGGCATTGCTCGCGCCCAGGAGCACACGATGCTGGCCGTGCACGGGCGCTTCATGCACTGGCTGGAGGAGCACGGCGACAGCGACCTCGACGCACGCCACGCGGCAGGGCAGGGTATGAAGAGCCCTGAGTTCTCGGTGCTCGCGGCCTATGCCAAGCTCGCGCTCAAGAAGGATCTGCTGTCCAGCGCGTTGCCCGACGAGCCCTGGTTCCAGGCGACTCTGACCAAGTACTTCCCCAACCCCATCCGTGAGAAGTACCAGGACAAGCTGGCCAGCCATCCGCTGCGGCGCGAGATCGTCACGAATGCCGTGGTCAACTCGATGGTCAACCGGGGTGGCATCACGTTTGCCTTCCGCGCTTCGGAAGAGACGGGGGCCACGCCGGAGCAGGTGACCCGCGCTTTCGTGGTGTGCCGCGAGGTCTTCAACATGATCGGCTACATCGCCAGCATCGAGGAGCTCGACAACGTCGTGTCCACCGACACGCAGACGGCGCTGTACCTCGAGTTCCGACGGCTGCTCGACCGATCGGTGCGGTGGTTCCTCCAGAACCGTCCGTCCACCCTCGACGTGGCAGCCGAGGTCGAGCGCTTCAGCGCGGTGGTCGCTGAGCTGAGCCCGCAGATGCCCACGCTGTTGCAGGGTGGCGAACGCAAGCGCCTCGACCGTCGTGCCAAGGAGCTCGAGAAGCGCGGCGCCCCCGCGCAGATGGCCCTTCGGGCGGCCAGCCTGCTGGATCAGTTCTCGCTCCTGGACATCGTGGAGATCTGCGTGGACACCGGTCGTGAGTCGTCCGAGGTCGCGCCGGTCTACTTCGCCGCCTCCGAGCAGTTCGGCATCGACTCGATGCTCTCCAGGGTGACCAGGCTCCCTCGCGACGACCCGTGGGACGCACTCGCCCGCGGCGCGCTGCGCGACGACCTGTATGGCGTGTTGGAGGCGCTGACCAAGTCGGTCCTCGACGGCAGCAGCAGCGACTCGACCCCCCAGGGCCGCATCGCGGCCTGGTCAGCGGCCAACGCCGAGTCCCTGAACAGGACCAGGATGGCGCTCTCAGGGATCGAGCGGCTCGAGAATCCCGGTATCGCGGCCCTCTCGGTGGCATTGCGCACCTTGCGCGGAGTCATCCGCAGCGGGGCGGCCACCATCTGATCGCCCACCATCTGATCGCCCGCCACTTGATCACACTAGGCTCAGCGCTGTGTCGACCCTGAGCGACGATCTGCGCGACCAGACCGACCTGGGCGCCGCCGAGATCGAGTGGCTGCATCTGCTCGTCGGGGACTGGCAACTGCTTTCGGACCTGTCCTTCGCGGACCTGGTCCTGTGGGTTCCCGCGAAGGGCGGCGGTTGGTACGCCGCCGCCCACATCCGACCCACGACCGGTCCGATGGTCTTCTTCGAGGACGTCGTCGGCCGTCGCTTGGACCAGGGACGCCGCCCGGCGCTGGACCAGGCCTTCGCCGACCTTCGGATCGTCAGGGAGCGCGACCCCGACTGGCGTGACCACATGCCGATCCGCGAGGAAGCCATCCCCGTCGTGAGCGAGGGACGGGCTCTCGCGGTGCTCACCCGGCATACGAACCTGGCCACGATGCGCACCCCCAGCCGCCTCGAGCTGACCTATGTGGCGACTGCGGACGCGCTCGCGCGGATGATCGCCTCGGGGGAGTTCCCCAGCCTCGCCGCCCCCACCGGCCAACGGCGTGGCGCGCCTCGGGTCGGCGATGGCGTGATTCGCCTCAACGCCGACGGGACGGTGACCTATGCGAGTCCGAACGCTGTCTCGGCCATCCATCGGCTGGGCCACATCAGCGACGTCGTCGGGGCATCGCTGGCCGGGATCATCTCCGAGGTGCTACGCGACGAGGCGCCGGTGGACGAGAGCCTCGCACTGGTCGTGACCGGGCGGGCGCCGTGGCGGACCGAGGTCGAGGCGCGAGGTGCGAGCGTGTCGATGCGAGCCATCCCGCTGACCGAGGGCGGCCAGCGCACGGGCGCGATCCTGCTCCTGCGCGACGTGAGCGAGCTCCGTCGCCGCGAGCGTGAGCTGCTCACCAAGGACGCGACCATCCGCGAGATCCATCACCGGGTCAAGAACAATCTGCAGACGGTCGCGGCACTGCTGCGCATGCAGTCACGAAGACTTCCGGACAACGAGGCGCGTGCCGCTTTGGACGAAGCGGTACGTCGCGTGGGCACCATTGCGCTGGTCCACGAGACCCTGAGCCAGGGCTTCGATGAGACCGTCGACTTTGACGAGATCGTGGCCCGCGGGCTGGCCGCCGTGGTCGAGGTCGCGATCCGGGACGTATCCGTGCGTGCCAAGCGACTGGGGTCATTCGGTCGTCTGCAGGCCGAGGATGCCACGTCTCTTGCGATGGTGGTCACCGAGCTGGTCCACAATGCGGTCAAGCACGGACTTGCCCAGACCGGAGGGGTCGTCAGCGTCCAGGCCGAGCGCAGCTGGGACACGGACGACGAGCTGCTGACGGTGACAGTGACCGATGACGGGACCGGGCTGCCGGAGGGGTTCGACCCTGCCGACAGCGGTCTGGGCACTCAGATCGTCACCTCGCTGGTTCAGGACCTGCGTGGACGGATCACCTGGAAGAATGCCACGCCGCACGGAACTACGGTGCGGTTCGTGGCACGCTTGCGACCGACCAAAGACGCCAAGGACGGGATGTGACCGCGCCGGGGGTGGGCCCGGCCGGCGCTCAACTATCAGGCGCTCAGCCAGCCAGAACTCAGTTAGCCAGAACTCAGTTAGCCGGCGCGTCGGGCGCGGGCGTTGCGGCGCTTGAGCGCGCGTCGTTCATCCTCCGACAGACCGCCCCACACGCCAGCATCCTGACCAGACTCGATGGCCCATTTCAGGCAGGTCTCAACGACCTCGCAGCGACGGCATACGGCCTTCGCCTCTTCAATCTGAAGGAGAGCGGGGCCAGTGTTCCCGATCGGGAAGAACAGCTCCGGATCTTCTTCCAGACAGGCAGCGCGGTTGCGCCAGCTCATTGGCACCTGCTCCTTGAATCATTGCCTGGTTGATCGGTCCAGATGAACCGGTTCAGGCGGTTATCGGTCAGTGTCAGAACGGCTAGTGGTCAGACTGTGTAGCGGTGGTGTCCAAGTCGCCGTTGACGCGTGAGAACGCTGCTCACGAGCCGCCGTAGGCACCCGAAAATCACAAAACGGACAAAATGTGTACGACCACCCAACGTTACCAGTGGCGCGGTTGTTCCAAGCCTCACAGATTCGATCATGTTCGGACAAGTGGTAACGGCGCTTTTCTGAGCCAGAACCCTGAGAAGTGTGTCACAAATGTCCAGTCCGCCGGACGTTCAGCCGCTGGAGGTGGTAACGGCGGTCAGCTGGCAGGTGACTCAGCTGGCAGGTGACTCAGATGGCGTTGACCCGCTGGAGGTAGTTCAGTGAAGCCCAACCGAAGGGGATGGGCAACCAGTACGTGCACAGCCGGAACAGCAGGACGGACGAGACGGCGACGCTGACGTCCAGCCCCACCGCGATGAGCCCGGCCGAGAGGGCCGCCTCCACTCCGCCAAGGCCGCCGGGGGTCGGCACCGCGGAACCGATGATCGCGCCGGCGAAGTAGACGACCGCGACGGCGGCGACGGAAGGCGTCGCGCCGAATGCGCGCGTGGCGCAGGTCAGCGCCGCCACGAACGACATGTCAAGCAGCAGCGCTCCGGAGAACAGGGTGACCACCTTGCGTGGATCCTGGAAGATCGCCACGACCCTGGGGACCACGCGCCGGACGACCGGCAGGAACCGGCCGATGATCAGCCGGCGGCCGGCTGGCACGGCCAGGCCCACCAGAAGCAGGGCCACGACGACGAGCATCCCGATGACGGCTGCCGTCGGGGGGGTGAACGATGCGCGTTGCCCGGTGCCCGCGAGGACGCTGGAGAGCAGCAACAGCACGAAGTAGCTCGAGAACTGGGCGAGCTGGGCCAGCCCGACGCTGCCACCCGCGACCGCCGGGTTGACCCCGGCCCGCTGCAGATAGCGCAGGTTGAGGGCGATGTTGCCGATAGCCGACGGCGCGACCAGGCCGCTGAAGGCGACGGCGAGCTGGGTCAGATAGGTCCGCGCGAAGCTGAGGCGGGCGCTGACCGCCCCGGTGATCACCAGCGAGGCCCCCGCAATGGTCAGCACGGTGAACCCGAGCACGCCCAGGGCCCAGCCCCATTGGGCGCGGGCCAGGACATCCCCCAGGTTCACCCGGGCCAGCTGGGTCAGCAGGACGTATATTGCGATGCTGCCTCCCAGCACCGTCACCAGTGTGCGGGGGGTCAGTCGGCGCAGCTCGACCTGCTCAACCGGTTCACCTTCGGGGGCCAGCTCGAGCATCTGCTCGCGGACGCTACGCAGCAGACCCTTCTGGGCGCGCAACGCGGATCGGGTCGGGGCATCCATCGCGACCGTCTGCACCAGCGGCAGGGCCTTGACGAGGGTCTTGCTGCCCAGTGATGAGACGCCGCTGGCGACGGCTCGCTCCGGACCGACGAGCAGTGCCAACGTCGTGAGGAGCTGCGCCACGTCGAGACGCAGCGAGAGATCCACCGCCGCGATGTCCCCGGTCCCCGCCGCGTTGAGGCCTGCGCCGTCGTGCTCGTCGAGCAGGAGATGCTCGATGCTCAGTCCACGGTGGGCGATCCGGGCCCGTTGCAGCTGCGCGAGCAGCTGCCAGAAAGCCGTCAGATCCTTCTCGCTCAGGGTTGCGACCCTGTCCGGGGCAAGGGTCGCACCGGTCGGGCGTCGATAGGCGAGGACCGCGGCGAACGGCCCCACCTCGGCGGTCGCGAGCAGCTCTGGCGCCCTCACGCCCGCCTTGGCCAGCGCCAGCGCCATCAATGCGTGGTGTTCGACCGCGCCACGGATCGTGAGCGAGGGACCACGGGTGTACGGTCCCCGCAGCCGCACCCGGCGCAGCACTCGGCGGCCTGCTTCGGTGCCGAACGTGTCGCGTTCGAGCACGCGAACATCCAAGGATCCCACCGGGCCTGACCCGGAATACTGACGCCCTCGCGCCCCTGTCGACTCGACCAGCTCCAGCCTGGTGATGTCCAGACCACAGCCGATGAGCGCCGCCGCGATGGCCGTGCCCGGCGGGCGGGTTGACGCGGCGCCAACGGCGAAAAGGGCGGCCAGGCCCACGATCCACCCAAGCAGCGCGGTCACGAGCAGCGCCAGCGCCGTGACCTCACCGGAGAGGAACCCCAACAGCATCGCCGATCCGACGATGACGAATGCGGCGATTCGCAGCTGCGGTCGTTTGCCGACTCCTGACACCGTGAAGAACGCGACGCCGGCCACGAGCAGCCCTTCCAGGGGTGTCGTGCGACCGCCCTCGGGCAGACCCTTGGTCAACGCGGCGAGCATGGTTCCGAAGTGTCCGTCGAGGATAAGTCGCTGCAACAGCAAGGCCAGCAGGGCTCCGGCGCCGGCGGCGACGACCGCTTCCAAGAGCTGCCACGATCGCGAGCGCACGACCAGAACGACGCCGTCGACGATGAGCAGGAGGAGCAGCCCGA
>JABBOX010000197.1 GCA_012927555.1 Phycicoccus sp. | reverse complement strand
GGAGGGGTCGATCCAGTATCAGACCCGGATCGACCCGCGGACGGTTCAGCGGACGATTCAGCGGGCGTGACCCGACGAGACGGCGTCGGTCCACCCGGCGACGTCCTCCGGGCCGCGCGGACCCTCGCCGATATAGCGAGCCGACGGACGGACCAGACGACCGGTGCGCTTCTGCTCGAGCACGTGGGCAGACCACCCGGCGGTGCGTGCGCAGGTGAACATCGGCGTGAACATCGCGGCGGGAACCTCGGCGAAGTCCAGCAGGACAGCGGCCCAGAACTCGACGTTCGTGGCGAGCACCCGGTCGGGGCGACGGGCATGGAGCTCGTCGAGCGCAGCCTTCTCCAGAGCGGCCGCGACGGCGAAGCGGGGTGCGCCCAGGCGCTCGCAGGCCGCCCGCAGGACGCGAGCGCGAGGGTCCTCCGCGCGATACACGCGGTGGCCGAAACCCATGAGCCGGTCGCCCTTGTCGAGCACGCTCTTGACGTATGTCGTGGCGTCGCCGGTCCGCTCGACGCCCTCGATCATGTGCAGGACACGAGAGGGCGCTCCGCCGTGCAGCGGGCCGCTGATGGCGCCCACGGCGCCGGAGAGACAGGCTGCGACGTCGGCCCCGGTCGAGGCGATCACGCGTGCGGTGAACGTCGAGGCGTTCATCCCGTGCTCGGCGGCAGACACCCAGTAGGCGTCGACGGCCTCGACGTGACGTGGGTCGGGCTCGCCGCGCCACCGGATCATGAAGCGCTCGACGATGGAGTGTGCCTTGTCGACCTCGCGTTGGGGCACCATCGGCTGGTCCTGGCCGCGTGCGGACTGGGCGACGAAGGACAGGGCCATGACGGAGGCTCGGGCCAGGTCCTCGCGCACCTGCGCGGCATCGATGTCCAGCATCGGCTGGAATCCCCAGACCGGGGCAAGCTGCGCCAGGGCACTCTGGACGTCCACGCGCACGTCACCGGTGTGCACCGGGAGCGGGAACGGCTCGGCCGGCGGCAGGCCGGGGTTGAACTCGTTGTCAACGAGCAAGCCCCAGACGTGGCCGTAGGACACCCGCCCGACCAGATCGTTGATGTTGACGCCGCGGTAGCGCAGCGCGCCACCTTCCTTGTCAGGTTCGGCGATCTCGGACTCGAAGGCGATAACACCCTCGAGCCCCGGTCGGAACTCGCTGTCGCTCATGCGTAGACCCTCTCCCGCGCCGGCGCTGTTGCCGGACCGCAAATCATTGTGCCTCGTCTGGCTGCTGGCCTGAAAACGAGCATGCCCGGTGTTTCTTCTAGGCTGGCTGCGTGCCGATCCTGCTGGACCTCGCCCCGCTGCGGGCCAGCCCGGCATACCGGCGCCTGTACACCGGCTTCACCCTCGCTGGCGTTGGCAGTCAGCTCACGGTGGTGGCGATCGGGTTGCAGGTCTACGGGCTGACCGGGTCGTCGTTCTCGGTCGGGTTGGTGGGTCTGTTCGCACTCGTGCCGATCATCATCATGGGACTGTATGGCGGTGCGCTGATCGACGCGCACGACCGGCGGATCGTCGCCCTCGTGGCCAGCGCGGTCATGTGGGCCTCCGGCATCCTCACGATGACGCAGGCCTGGCTGGGCAACACCAACCCGCTGGTCCTTTATCTCCTGGTGGCCGTCAACAGCGCCGGGTTCGCGGTGGTCAGCCCCGCCCGTTCGGCGATCTACCCGCGTCTGCTCGCACGTCATCTCCTTCCGGCAGCCAATGCACTGACCGTCTTCGCCTTCAACGTTGCACTCACGGTCGGCCCGCTGCTGGCCGGGTTCCTGGTCGCCTGGCGCGGCTACACCCTGGCGTACGGCGTGGACGTGGTCCTGTTCACGGCGGCGATGTGGGGTCTGTTCCGGCTGCCCCCGATCCCGCCGCAGCCGCATCCAGAAGCGCTGGGGAGTGGCCGGCCGGGACTCGCCAGCGTCCTGGATGGGTTGCGGTTCCTGGGAACTCGCCCCAACGTGCGGATGACGTTTCTCTCGGACTTCTGCGCCATGGTCCTGGCCATGCCGCGCGCGTTGTTTCCCGCAGTGGCGGTGCTGACCTTCGGAGGTGGGGCCAGGACCGTCGGCTACCTGGCGTCCGCGGTCGCTGTCGGCTCAATCGTGGCCATGGTGTTCTCGGGCAAGCTCGGGCATCTGCGGCGCCAGGGTCTGGCTGTCGTGGTCTGCGTCGCGTTGTGGGGGGTCTCTATCTCAGGTTTCGGGATCTCCGTGGCTCTCGCCGGCGGAATGTGGACCAGGTCGTCGGCTCTGTTGGTGGGTGCCTTCTTCCTCGCCTGCGCCGGCGCGGCCGACTCGATCAGTGCCGTCTTTCGGACGACGATCCTGCAGGCGGCCACCCCTGATCACCTGCGCGGCCGTTTGCAGGGCGTGTTCATCGTGGTCGTCGCCGGCGGTCCGCGGCTCGGCGACCTCGTGTCCGGGTCTGTCGCCACGGTGTCGAGCGAGGCCTTCGCCGCCATCGCAGGCGGCATCGCCTGTGCTGCCGCGGTCGTGGCGCTCACGGCGTGGCAACGAGGCTTCCTGAGGTATGACGCAGAGGATCCCACTCCCTGACCGTCACCTCTTGCGACACTGTCACCCCTTGCGACACTGTCACCCCTTGCGACGAATGGCCTTGAGGCGATTGGCTTTCGGGCGCTGGTCGTCTGTCGGCCGGATGCGTTTGGCCAAGTCGTAGCCCTCGATCAGCTGCGCAAGCGGCGTTGTCGCGGTGGGATGGCTCGCGATCGGCTCGTTGCCGTTGAAGACGACCCACACCTGCACGTCGCCTTCCCACACGGGCATCGCCGAGCCGTCCATGAGCCCCTTTGCGTGAGCGCGGGCCTGCTTGCGAGCGGTCAGCTTGTTCATCTGCTTCTGGGCGAGCTCCATGACCGGCTCCTTGCCATGCTTGATCGCCTCGTACGCCACCGGTCCGTACTTGACGCCCAGCTTGACGACGTTGGTCAGTGCCTTTGCCTTGCCCGGCATGGTGCCCTCCCGTTCCAACGGATGTTCTTTCAGCCTATCGTCGGGTGGCATGAGCGATGAGCTGCGCCGGGAGCACGGTGGCGAGGGTCTGACCGAGTCCGAGCTGGCGTCAACCCCGTGGGAGCAGGCGCGGCGATGGGTGGACGCCGCCGTCTACCGCTCGGCGGAGCGCCATGACGTGCCCGAGCCGCTGGCGATGTCGGTGGCAACGGTTGACCAGACCGGGCGGCCTGACGTGCGTACCGTACTGATGCGCTTCTTCGACCCGGCCGGTCCTGGCTTCGTCACGAACCTCGAATCGGTCAAAGGCGTTCAGATTACTGGCAATCCGAGCGTTGCCGCGGCTCTGGTCTGGCCGGCGATGTATCGCGCCATCCGCTTCCGGGGAACGGCCCGGGAACTCGGCCGGCCCGAGGTCGAGCGCTATTTCTCCGAACGTCCTTGGGGCTCGCGGATCAGCGCGTGGGCTTCGCGTCAGTCGCGGGTGATAGAGGGCAGAGCTGGTCTGGAGGAAGCCTTCAAGCGGTATGCCGCCCAGTGGCCGGACCGGGGACGTCCGGACGACGTGCCCATCCCTGACTACTGGAGCGGGTATCGAATCACCTGCGACGAGGTCGAGTTCTGGGCAGGCCGAAGGGATCGTCTCCATGACCGTCTCGTCTTCGTCCGCGTGGGCGACGGCTCGCTTGACGACGCAAGCGCGTGGAAACTGGAGCGTCGACAGCCCTGACACTGCTCATCCAACGGTCCACTGAAGGCATCGAGACATTGTCTGGGGTAACGGGCAAGGATGGGTGGCATGACTGAACCTCCGCACGCCCTGTCCTTGGACGAACGTCGTCGTCTCGCAATGCCTGGCGTCGAACGCACCCTGATTGGCCGGCACCCCGTGTCACCACAGGACGAGCTGCGCAGCATCATCGCCGAGCTCGATGGGCTGGACGGGTCCGACGACTCGACCTGGGACCGATACGGCGATGGCGGTCCGGTCGCGGCACTGGAGGGCCAGGTCGCCACATTGCTCGGCAAGCCTGCGGCGGTGATGTTCCCGAGCGGCATCATGGCGCAGCAGTCGACGCTGCGGGTCTGGAGTGATCGGCTGGGCAGCAGACGCATCGCGATACCCGCCTTGTCCCACCTGCTGCTCCACGAGCAGGACGGTCCCCGGCTGCTCAACGGATTCGAGTGGGCGCTGCTGACCACCGGCGCGATGAACGGTGGTGTCGTCCCGACCGTCGACCACCTTGCGGCCATCCCCGGCGAGCTTGGTGCGGCGCTGCTGGAGATACCGCTTCGTGATGGCGGCTATCTGCTTCCGTCGTGGGAAGAGCTTGAGGCCTTCTCGCTGGCGTGCAGCGATCGCGGCGTGCCACTCCACCTCGACGGCGCGCGGATCTGGGAGTCCGTCCCTTACCTGGGACACAGCCCCGCCGAGATCGCTGCGCTGGCCGACACGGTCTATGTCTCCTTCTACAAGGGCCTGCGTGGGCTGGCCGGCGCCGTGGTCGCCGGACCCGAGGACGTCATCGCCGAGGCTCGACTCTGGCGCAGCCGTCACGGCGGCACGTTGTGGACGATGCTCCCGTATGCCGTGTCTGCTCTTCGCGGGCTGCGCGAGGAGCTGCCCCGCATGGCGGAGTACCACGCGCGAGCTGTGGAGATGGCAGAACTGTTGGCAGCAAAGGGGATTCGTACCTTCCCGACGAAGCCGCACTGCAACGCATTCCGGATCTTCGTCGAGTCACCCGGCGACGTGGTCACCGAGCGGGTGGTCACCGTCATGGAGCGCGAGCATCTTGCGGTGACTCCCAGATGGGGGGATTCCGAGGACGTCCCCGGTTGGTCGTGGACCGAGTTCACGGTCGGCTCGGCGACGATGGAGTGGAGCGCGCAGGAGGCGGTTGACCTGCTGGCCCGCGTCGTCCTCACCTGAGCGAGGGCAGGGAACAGCCCGTGAGTCCAGGGCTGACGCTCTGGCGTGCGACGGACGAATCGCACTTTCTCACGGGCTGCGGTGACTGCGTGGATTGCGGTCACCCTGCCGTCCATGTTCTGGCACACCGAAAGGAGGCCAGGAACGGGCTGGGCTAACGCTCAGCCACCTCACGCGTCCGTTTGATTGTCACTAGGCGGACCACCTCCCTTCTCGTGTCCCTACACGGTAGATGGGCAGATCGGCTCTCGCAACGACTTTCTCAGAGCCTGGACCGAGCGGCGGCGAACAGCTCAGAGAGGGCGAACCGCCGTGGAGTCCACCGCGATCCACACGGCCTCGGCCTGGGCGAGAAGGCGACCGTCGGCGGCGTACAGGCAGGTCCCGCTGTAGAACTTGCGGCCCTCGTGCCGGCGCGGCCACGCCATGACGACATGGGGCTCCCCGACCGTCGGCAGCTCATGGACAGCTGCCGTCATCGTCCCCAGCACGATCTCGCGTTTGGCGATACCTGAAGCCCAGGCACCGGGGCAGTCGAGCGCCGCCCAGACCAGCTCCGGGGTCGACTCGCGCGGGGTCCATGCGGCCGCGCGCAGGGCCTCATGCCCAGCAAGCAGCCCAGTCTGCAGGCACAGGGCGTCGGCGGGGTCGCGGCCGGTACCGCAGGTGAAGCAGGTGGGGAACGGGTGAAAGAGCAGCCCCTCGTATGCCGGCCCTGCCGCCTCCGCCGCAGCGTAGGAGACCGGCGTCGGCAGCTCGTCGGGGTCGAGGGACTCGGCCGGAAAGGCCTGCGCCACCAGTGTCTGGCCGTCCCAGACCTCGACCGTGCCGTCGTCGCCGCGCAGGACCGCCATCTCGGTCTCAAGGGGTGGAGGAGTGCGGAGGCGAACCGTGACCGCACCGCCGTCCAGGGCCCCGTCGACGAGCTGGGCCAGATGGCCGCTGGTCCATCCTCCGTTGCCAGACATCGGCGGACCGCAGAAGCGTGACGGCACGACGAAGGACTCACTCATGAGAGCGAGCTCTCGTCGGGTTGCGCAGAACTTGTCCTTGCATCGGTCATGGGTGAGAGGCTATGTCCGTGACCGACTTGATTGACACCACAGAGATGTACCTCCGGACGATTTTCGAGCTGGAAGAGGAGGGCATCGTCCCTCTGCGGGCGCGCATCGCCGAGCGGCTGGGGCACTCTGGCCCCACCGTCTCCCAGACGGTGGCTCGCATGGAGCGGGACGGCCTGCTCACGCTGGCCGGCGACCGTCACATCCAGCTGTCCGTGGAGGGCCGCCAGATTGCGACCCGGGTCATGCGCAAGCATCGACTTGCGGAGCGTCTGCTGCTCGACGTCATCGGTCTCGAGTGGGAGTTCGTCCACGATGAGGCGTGTCGGTGGGAGCACGTGATGAGCGAACGGGTCGAACGCAAGATCCTGGCGCTGATCGGCGAGCACCACGAAAGCCCCTACGGCAACCCCATCCCGGGGCTCGACGAGCTGGGGGAGCCGCTGAACGAGGACTTCCGCCGGGGTGTGAGCAACCTGGTCGATCTGGTCGCCGATGGGCCCACCGTGGTGGTCGTGCGCCGGATCGGCGAGCCCGCCCAGGTCGAGCCCGATGCGTTGAACCTGCTGACCCAGGCCGGCCTGATGCCCGGCCGCCAGGTGCGCGTGTACCGCGAAGACGGCCGGATCGTGGTCGTGCGTGAGGGCGCCGCAGAGGCTACCGGGGTCTCCTTGCCCGATGAGGTCGCCGCCCACGTATTCGCGGATACCCCGACTTCGTAGCATCTTGGACGAATCCGGGACTCCTCGTGACCTGAACGTGACATTGGAACTCTGCCTGTGTACGGTGGTGGGACTCCGTCCCCCCGGACGGAGTTCTTGATGCGGTTCGCCTAGTCCTGTCACCGCACTCGAGATTGTCAAACATCCGCTTGGCAGGAGCGGGGGACCCACTTGTGGGGCGTCGAGAGACGCTCCTTGGGGTGAAGCCCTCTCGGTGGCGGTCGATTTCGGTCGACTCGCTGGCGTGAAGGCCGGGTGATCTCCAACCCGAACCCGACAGCTCACCTCGTAGGCGTTTGGAGAGGTATATCTACTGTGTCGAACAACATCTCGGGACGCCACCGCTCCGAAGGTCGCTTGAACCCTGTCTCGTCCCTGTCAACGGCCATCTCGCGTTCAGCGAAGCCGGCGGCCAAAGCCTCCGCCGTGATCGTCGTCTCAGGTGGCATGGCGGCTTCCTTCGCCCTCCCGGCTTCTGCGGCCGCGCTGGTCACCCCGGCGGCTGCGAAGGCACCGGCCGCCACTGACGTCCTGGCTATCGCGGCTCCGTCGGCCGTGCAGGCACCGCTGGCCTCCCCGGAGTTCGGGAGCATCGGCTTCAGCGGTGTTGACAAGCCGAAGCCGGTTGTCCGTTCGTCCATCAGCTCAAGCCGCTCGGCCACCCGCGTGCCGCTGGCAAACGTGGCCCCGGCTCCCGCCTCGGCCGGCGTGCTCGCCATCGCGGCCAGCCTCAAGGGCATCTACTACATCTACGGCGGCACCACGCTGGCCGGCTTCGACTGCTCGGGCTTCACGCAGTACGTCTTCAACCGGGTCGGCATCACGCTGCCGCGGACGGCTGAGGATCAACGGCAGTTCGCCACCCCCGTTTCGAACCCGCAGCCTGGTGACCTGGTGTTCTTCGGGGTGCCTGCCTACCACATGGGTATCTACGCCGGGAACGGCATGATGTGGGACTCCCCGCAGACCGGTTCGGCCATCAACCTTCGTTCCGTCTACTCCGCCAATGTGAGTTACGGTCGGGTCCGCTAGACCCCTCGCGTTCACCTGCGCGGCATACCTGCTTCGCGGACTCTGGCCCCTCACTGCTTCGGCGGTGAGGGCCAGTCTCGTTTCCGGGACCATGCGGGACGCAGGCGTGATGCGCCGAGGGCGATATCGTGCCGTGCGTGCACTCTTTGGACCCTGTGGACCCTGACGTCGACCTGCACGTCCCCCTCGACCGCATGGAGCTCGTCCGTCACCACGCGTCGGTCCTGGCGGCCATCGCCTCCGGTGGGGCGCTCGGTGCGATGGCCCGTCAGCTCGTCGGAGAGACCTGGTCGACGAGCGGGTCGTTCCCGTGGAGCACCTTCCTGATCAACGTGGGCGGAAGCCTGCTGATCGGCATACTCATCGCGGTTCTGGGCACGCTGCCTGCACAGCACCGGCTCGTGCGGCCGTTCCTTGGGGTCGGCATCCTCGGCGGGTTCACCACCTTCTCCACGTATGCCGTCCAGTCGCATGATCTCGTCACGTCGGGTCATCCGTTGGTCGCCCTCGTCTATCTGGTCGGGACCGTGCTGACCGCGTTGCTGGCGGTCGTCGCCGGGGTCGTGCTCGTTCGCCGCGTCGCCCCGGCGTGGCAGGGGCCCGCCAGCGGGGGCAGGCCATGACGTTCCTGCTGGTTGCGTTGGGTGCCGCAGTGGGAGCGCCGGCCCGATACCTCACCGACCGGGCCGTTCAGAGCCGTCACGAGAGCGTGATGCCGTGGGGCACGGTGAGCGTGAACGTGATCGGGTCGCTGATCCTGGGCGGGCTGATGGGGGCCGGGACCGGCGTGTCTGCTTCGGTCCTGGCGCTGCTCGGGACGGGGTTCTGCGGCGCTCTGACGACCTACAGCACCTTCAGCTTCGAGACGTGGCGGTTGATCGAGGAGGAGGCCTACGGCGCGGCCGTGGCCAATGTCGTGGTCAGCGTGGGGGCGGCTCTGGCAGCTGTGGTCGTCGGCTACGCAGTGTCCGCGGCGTTGACCGGCTGACCAAGGTCATGGGTGCCCCCGGCAGGATTTGAACCTGCGACCTACCGCTTAGGAGGCGGTCGCTCTATCCCCTGAGCTACGAGGGCGGGGCGAGTCTGCCTGCACGGAGCAAGCGACGCGGCTGCCCATTCTGGCAGTTGGCTGGCCGGCGATGCGCGTTGGGCTGCGCCGACGCCGCAATGATGCTCCGCGACGGTCTCGGAGCCGGCCGGGGACACCGCTCGCGCTGGCCGTCCTGTCGCATACTTGCCTCGTGCCGACTGCCCCCGTTCTGAGCCCTCCCGCCATCGAGACGGTCCAGCGACGCACTGTTCGGACTCTCGTCGTCAGCCAGATGTTTGGTGGCCTCGGGGTCGCCAGCGGCATCGCCGTGAGCAGCCTGATGGCTGAGCAGATTCTGGGTTCGCCAGACCTGGCCGGCCTCGCCAACACCGCGCAGGTCCTGGGGGCCGCGCTGCTGTCGATCCCGGCGGCCCGGCTCATGGCGGCACGCGGTCGCCGCGTGGGTCTCGTCACGGCATACCTGACCGGGATCGTCGGTGCCGCCCTGGCGATCGCCGCCGGCGTCCTGTCGAGCTTCCCCCTGCTGCTGGTCGCCACCACTTTGTTCGGCGCATCCACCACGGCAAACAACCAGGCCCGCTATGCCGCGACGGATCTCGCAAAGCCCGATCACCGGGGCCGGGCGCTGTCCGTCGTGGTCTGGGCGACGACCGTCGGCGCGGTCCTTGGACCCAACCTCGTGGCCCCGGCCGGTCGGCTCGCGCAGGCGCTGGGTCTGCCGCCGCTGTCGGGAGCGTTTCTGTTCAGCCTGCTGGGCTTTCTGGTCGCCGCCGCCTTGCTGTTCATCCGGATGCGCCCCGACCCTTTGCTCATGGCCCGTCAGGTCGCGGTGGACGCCGGCGAGACCGAGCGGACGCATGGTTCGGTGAGGCGCGGCTTGCACGTCATCCGCCAGAACCCCTTGGCAATGCTGGGTATCGGCGCCGTGGCCATCGGTCACACCGTGATGGTGAGCGTGATGGTCATGACTCCCCTGCACATGGACCACGGGGGCGCCGAGCTGCGGCTCATCGGGCTGGTGATCAGCGTCCACGTGTTCGGCATGTTCGCGTTCGCGCCGGTCATGGGCTGGCTGGTCGACCGGGTCGGAGGTCGTCGTGTCGTCGTCGGAGGCGCGGCGATCCTGCTGATCGCAAGCCTCATCTCGTCGCGGGCCCCTGAGGGCTGGTCCGGCGGTCTGGTGGCGGGCCTGTTCCTGCTCGGAGTCGGCTGGTCCGCAACGTTTGTCGCCGGTTCCACCCTGCTGACCGCGGCCGTCGCCCAGCACGAACGCCCCGGCGTGCAAGGCGCCTCGGACCTGGTCATGGGGCTCTGTGCCGGGCTCGGAGGCGCGTTGTCCGGCGTCGTCGTCGGCGTATGGGGCTACCCGATGCTGTGCGTGATCGCTGCCGTGCTGTCGGTGGCGTTGGTTCTGCGCGCGGCTTGGCCGCGGGCCGACATTTCGGTTCGTTAGCCTGCTGGGGTGAGTCAGAGCCCGCAGGACCCCATGACAGCGCCGCCAACTGAAGTCTCTGACGCTGTGCCGACGGATCCGCGAGCCGATCGGGTGGTGACCGCAGTGCGCACCTGGCAGCGGCATCTGGTGGACCTCGGCGGCCGAAACACGTTGCTGTGGTACCGGGATCTGCCCTCTGGAACGCTCGACCTGACCACCTCCCATCCGAGTGGATTGGCGTCGCTGCTGGCCGGGCGCCGGACCAGGCTCTCTGATCTGGTGCGCGAGCCTGCCGCCCTCGACGAGGCTCGCCGACGGGCCCGGACGATCCGTGCCAAGACCCTCGAGCTGCACGAAGAACGTGGAATCGCAGCCGGATTCATCGCGGTCGGTATGGCGACCTGGCAGGTGCCGGGCGCGCCTCGCCCCCCGTGCGCTCCGGTGCTGCTGCGCTCGTGCGTGCTCAGGCCCACCGGTGCCGCCCAGCAGGACTTTGACATCGACCTCGGCGAGGACATCGAGCTCAACCCGGTTCTCGAGCAGTACCTGCGCTCCGAGCAGGGCATCGAGCTCGATCCCGAGGCGCTCGAGGAGATGGCCACGGTCACCAACGGTTTCGACGCGCGCCCGGTGTTCGCCGCACTTGGGCAGATGTGTGAACGCATCCCGGGGTTCGAGATCGCGCCCCGGCTGGTGCTGGGCACGTTCTCCTACGCCAAGCTGCCGATGGTCGCCGACCTCGCGGCCCAGATCGAGACCCTGGCCAACCATGACGTGGTCGCAGCCCTCGCCGGTGACCCCACCGCGCTCAAGGCGGTCCGAACCACGGTTCCGGACTCCCCGGCCGACAGCGACCCGGCCCGTGAGCACCTCGTCCTGGACGCCGACTCCTCCCAGCAGGCCGTCATCGATGCCGTGCGCAGCGGGGCCAACCTGGTCATCAAGGGTCCTCCGGGCACCGGCAAGAGCCAGACCATTGCGAACCTGATCGCGTCCCTGGCCAGCGACGGCAAGCGGACGCTGTTCGTGGCTGAGAAGCGCGCCGCCATCGACGCTGTGGTCGGCCGGCTGAATCGTCTTGGCCTGGCAGACCTGGTCCTGGACGTCTACGACGGCGCGTCCAACAAGCGACGATTGGCGCAAGAGCTGGGCGCCGCGCTGGACCGTGCGAGTGACGCTGAGGACCCGGACACGGCTGTCATCGAGCGCACCGTGAACGACCGTCGCACCCGCTTGGTTGGACACCTGTCGGCGCTGCACTCCACGCGAGACCCTTGGGGTGTCAGCGCATTCGACGCACAAACCGCGCTCGCCCAGCTGTGGGCGGGTCCGAAACCGCCGACCTCGCGGGTCCGACTCCACGGCGATGCGCTCTTGGGCATCAGCCGCGAACGTGTCGCCGAGCTGAGCCAGTCCCTGACCGAGGCCGCCTCTCTCGGAGCGTGGAGGGCGGGGCTCGACGACGACCCCTGGTATGGCGCCCGCGTCACGTCCCCCGACGAGGCTGCGCGGGCGCTCGAGATCGTCAGCGCCCTTGGCGAAGGCGGTCTCGGGGCGGCGGAGCGGCTCCTCGCTGAGGCAATGCAGGAGGCTGGCCTTCCTGAGGCGAAGACACCAGCTGACTGGGGCCGCGCGCTCGGCGTGGTGGGGCAGGTTCGCCAGACGCTGGAGGTGTTCCGGCCCCAGGTGTTCGACCTGCCACTGACCGACATGGTGGGCGCTGCCGCCACCAAGGCCTATCGCGACGACCATGGGTTGAAGCTCGGTCTGTGGGCGCGGATGCGGTTGCGGCGTCAGGCGCGCGGTCTGCTCCGCCCCGGTACCCCGCCGGCTGATCTGTACTCGGCGCTCAAGGCCGCCCAGGAGCAGCGAGTCACGTGGGGACATCTGGCCGGAGCCGGAGGACGTCCTGAGGTGCCCCCCGGGATCGACGAGGCCGAGAACACGTACGAGGCTCTTGCCGATGACCTGGTCTGGCTCGGTGCCAGGCTCGACACGACGACGGCTGGTGGCGACCTGTTGGGGATGCCGTTGGTCGATCTGCAGGTCCGACTGGTCGCACTGGCCCAGCGGCGCGATCGACTTGCGGTGCTGCCACGCGTCGTCTCGGTGATCGACGACCTTCGCGAGTCCGGGATGGGACCCTTGGTCGACGATCTCGCGGCCCGCGGCGTGCCCGCGGCCGACGTGGCCCATGAGATGGATTTCGTCTGGTGGACCTCGCTTCTCGATGACATCAGCGTCCGGGACATCGACTATGGCGCGTTCGACGGCGAGTTCCTGCGCCGGATCGGGTCCGAGTACATCGAGGCCGACCATGCCCATCTCGGCGCAACCGTTGATCGCGTGCGCGCCTCCGTCGGGCGTCGGCTGCGCGAGGTCCTGGCCGATCACCCCGAGCAGGAGGCGTTGGTGCGTGCTGAGGCCGGCAAGTCCCGACGGCACCAGGCCCTGCGAGATCTCCTGCCGCGAGCCGGCGAGACACTCACCGCGATCAAGCCCTGCTGGGCCATGAGCCCCTTGGTCGTCGCCTCGATCCTGCCGGCAGGTCGCTGGTTCGACGTGGTGATCTTCGACGAGGCGTCCCAGATCCCGCCCGCACAGGCGGTCTCGGCCATCTCGCGAGCCACCCAGGTGGTCGTGGCCGGCGACGACCGGCAGCTGCCGCCGACGAGCTTCTTCACCGCGGCGTCGGACGAGGACGCCGCGGCGGACCACGGCGACGACTCCCTGACCGAGGGGTTCGAGTCGATCCTCGACGTCCTCTCGGCCGCGTTGCCGGTGCGCCGGCTGAACTGGCACTACCGTTCGCTGGACGAGCGGCTGGTCGCCTTTGCCAATGCCGAGATGTATGACGGCACGCTCATCACCTTCCCCGGCACCGGTGATGAGGCTGTGGTGCGACTCGAGGTTGTCGACGGGTCCGCGCCGGTCCAGCCGGGGCTCGAGGCGATCGAGTCGACCCAGGCTGAGGTCGACCGCGTTGTCAGGCTGGTTCTCTCGCACGCGCGCACCCATCCGACGGAGTCGCTCGGTGTCATCGCGCTCGGTATCAAGCACGCGACCCGGATCGACGAGGCGCTGCGCATCGCCCTGGTCGGCGCCGACGGGGTTGGTGACTTCTTCGACGAGGACGTCGACGAGCGGTTCTTCGTCAAGAACCTCGAGCGGGTCCAGGGCGACGAGCGCGACGCGATCATCCTCTCGATCGGCTACGGCAAGACCCCGCATGGGCGGGTGCTGCACCGCTTCGGGCCGCTCAACCTTGAGGGTGGGGAGCGCCGCCTCAACGTCGCGATCACCCGCGCTCGCCGCAGGATGACAGTCGTCTCTTCGTTCACCGCCGCGGATCTCGATCCGGCGCGGCTCAAGGCGCGTGGCGCCGTCATGCTGCGGGACTTCCTTGCGTATGCCGCAGAAGGCGGGTCCCAGCCGGTGTCCCGTCGGGATGGTGACGTTGGCGCGCTGTCGGATCCGTTGGTCGCCGATCTGGCTTCCCGGCTGCGCACCGCAGGTCTGGTGGTGCACGTCGGATACGGGACGTCGGCTCAGCGTCTGGATCTCGCCGTCGAGGACCCCAGCAAGGTCGGTCGGGTTCTGGTGGCGGTCGAGACCGACGGACCGCGCTATGCCGCGATGTCGAGCACCCGCGATCGCGACCGGTTGCGGATCGAGCAGCTGCGTCGTCTCGGATGGGAGCATGTGCGGGTCTGGAGCACCGATCTGTTCCGCAACCCGGCTCGCGACGTGTCGCGGATCAGGGCGACGGTGCTCGCGGCCTCGGAGGCGCTTTCGGGCATCGGCGACACTCCTGCCGTTCCTGAGTCTGAGACCGAGCCGCCCCAAGAGCCCGCGGACGCCAAGGCTCAGGCCGGCCCCGTCGGGTCGAAGCTCGAGCAGACGCGTGATGACACCGACGCCGGTTGGGGCGAACGACCCAACGAAGGCTCACACGACCAATGGCTGCAGGAGCAGCGTCCGCCGCACTGGGGCTGACGCCGCTCCTGCAACCGAGATGGTCTCAGGCTGGGGTCAGCTCAGCTCTTCGAGCTGCTGATCCGTCGGACGGCAGCCCAGGCCAGCGGCAGCAGGCCCGCCGCGAGCAGCGCCTTCAGGGCGTCGCCGAACAGGAAGGGCAGGACGCCCTTCTGGAACGACCAGACGAGGTCGTGTCCGGTGGCCAGCGCGAGCACCGTGGCTCCGAACGCATAGATGACCAGTGTGCCGGCCGCGTACGACGCGAACACGCGGACCGGGGTGCGGCTCCAGCCGCCTTTTGCCAAGCGGCCGACGAGGTAGCCGGCCACGATGAAGCCGAGGAGGTAGCCCCCAGTGGCGCCAAGGACGGCTTGGGCGCCGCCGGCACCCTGGGCAAGGACCGGCAGCCCCACAAGAGCAGCCAACACGTAGAGCAGTTGGCCCAGCGCACCCCGCAGCGGGCCGACCGCGGCGGCAGTGAGCAGCACGGCCAGAGTCTGGCCGGTCATCGGGACGGGGGAGCCGGGCACGGGAACCACGATCTGGGCGCAGACCGTGGTCAGCGCGGCAGCCGACACGACGGTCACCGCGTCAGCCACCCAGGTGCGCGACCACAGATCGGCGAGCACGAGGGGCATCGGTGTGGGCAGGGCCAGGGACATCAGGACCACCTAGGGTTTCGAACGATTTGCAGGACAGGGCCAGCGTGGGCACCGATGATTACGGTACCCGCCGACTGGTTTCACGGATGTCTGTGGGGTCGCGGTCGCGCCTGGCTCAGCCGCGAGCCCGCAGTGCGTCGCGGATCTCGGTGAGCAGCGCGACCTCTTCGCTCGGAGCCTGGGTCTCGGGCTCGATGCCCCTGGCGCGGCGCTCGGCCAGCTTGTTGAGCGGCATGACCACGACGAAGTAGATCGCTGCGGCCACCATGAGGAACGCAATCAGCGCGGTGAGGAAGGCGCCCAGCGGCACCCCGCGAGGTTTCCACAGGTCGAAGTTGGGCTCACCGCCGATCTTTCCGATCAGCGACATGAGGACGTCGACGAAGGCCTTGACCATGGTGCCGAAGGCTACGCCGATGACGACAGCGACGGCGAGGTCAACAACATTGCCGCGCATCAGGAAGTCCTTGAAACCTTTGAGCATGGGCGTGGGTCCTTTTCAGATTGATGGATCAGCCTCAGATTGATGGATCAACGCAAGCCAAGGTAGTGAAGAGTCGGTCGCGGCGACAGATGTGGTCGGCTGGAAGGTCAGCTGGCGGGGGATCGCAGGACCAGGTTGAACGCGATATCGGACAGACCGGAGGGGTCGGTCTTTGCCAGCCGCATGGCGTCGTCGCTCGAGACGGCCACGACCACGCCGCCAGGTGGCCCGGCGCCTGCGCTGGCCGACCAGCCTCCGCTGTCCGCCGCGCCTGCGTCGACCGCCAGCACCAGGACGCCTGCTGCCACCATCTGGCCGGACGAGCTGATCAGATCGACGTGGTCGCCGGGCGTGGCCATGGACCCCATCGCAGGGTCGACGAGCCGGACGTGGGCTGCCACGAGCCCGGGTCGCGCCCCCGTCAACAACCCCGGACCCCGCACACGGGCGGCCGTGACCGGCTCACCCCGCGACATGCCAGCGGCAAGCCCCATGCCCACGAGCGTCGCCGGATCTGCGACGGCTCCCCCCGGTTTCAGATCAGGGGGCCAGTCCGCTACGACAAGGTCGCCACGTGTCAGCACGTGCCCGGGCATCAGGTCCTGGGCGACGACCACGACCGGGAGTCCTCGTGGAGTCGGCTGCGGAAGAAAGGCGCCCATCGCCAACCAGACAGCGGTCGCGACAAGTCCGGCCGTCACAGCTCGGCGGAGCCGGGTGCGGTGCCAGGCTGGTCGGCGTCCCGGACCGACCAGACCAACCGGCAGGAGGCGCGTGAGTCCGGCCCGCGCCATGCCCGGGGCGCCGTCGACGCCCGGCACGGTCCCTGGGCCGGGTCTCATGTTGGCAGAGCGAACGGCAGCTTCAGGCCGTCCAGCGACCGCCGGCACGAGCAGGTCGCGGTGGCGTCATCCTCAGCAGCTGGCATGGCGACGATCGTCGACTTCAGCACCGCCTTCATCGAGTCGATGCTGTGCGCAAACACCTTGAGCACCTCTTCGTGGGTCACGGCCTCACCGCCATCGACACCGGCGTCATGGTCGGTGACCAGGGCGATCGTCGTGAAGCACATGGCGAGCTCGCGCGCGATGGAGGCTTCCGGCATACCGGTCATGCCGACGACCGTCCATCCGGCCTGTTGATGCCATAGCGACTCGGCCCGCGAGGAGAACCGCGGGCCGTTGATGACCACCAGGGTGCCGGCATCAACGACGTTCTTGCCTGCTGAGCGACCGGCGTGGACGGCCACCGCTCGGCCGCGCGGACAGTAGGGGTCGGCGAACCCGACATGCACCACCGGACCAACGTCGCCGTAGACCGTGTGCTCGCGGCCCCACGTCCGGTCGACCACCTGGTCGGGCACGACGATGCTGCCGGGTCCGTGTTCTGACTTCAAGGAACCGACGGCGCAGGGCGCAAGCACTTGTCGAACACCGACCGAGCGCAAGGCCCAGAGGTTGGCGCGGTAGTTGACCCGGTGCGGTGGAAAACGATGGCCCTGTCCGTGCCGGGCGAGGAACGCCACGCGGCGGCCATCGACCTCGCCGATCAGGATGTCGTCGCTGGGGTCACCGAACGGCGTGCTGACCGTGACGCGCTCCGTGTCGGCGAGGAACGTGTAGAAGCCCGAGCCGCCGATGACGCCGATCTCCGCGCGAACCGGGCCGTGGCCTGAAGAGGAGCTGACGACAGTGTCTGTGCTGGGTGTCATACGCCGAGACTAGCCGTGGGCCAGCCTCTGGCCAGAGGCGATCCGGTGCCTGTGGACGGTGGGGCAGAAGGCCGACGAGATGTGGAGAAACCCCACCAAGTGACGCAGGCTCGACCCGCCGGGGCCTAGGAGCTCGAGGTCGCCTTGGCGCTTTCGGACTTCGAGGCTGTCTTCGTCGTGGTGCCGCCGCTCGAGGACGAGCCGGACGACGTGGAGGCGGATGATGAGTCGGAGGACGAGCCGCCTGGCGTGGCCGAGGACGCTGAACCGCTTGGGGAGTCTGAGCTGCTGTTGCTGCTCTTGGAGCCGTGTCGAGAGCTGCTGGTGGAGCTCCTGCGCGTGTCATTGCGAGAGTCCGTGCGGTAGAACCCCGAGCCCTTGAAGACCACACCGACCGCGTTGAACACCTTGCGCAGACGACCATCGCACTGGGGGCACTCGGTCAGCGAGTCGTCGACGAAAGACTGGACGATCTCAAAGCGGTGCTCGCACTCAGTGCACGCGTAGGCGTACGTCGGCACAGTTCCTCCTGTTGGCACTCTCAGCGTTTGACTGCCAAGTGTAACGGCAGACCCCTCGTGGATAGTCCCTGCTGACAGTCCCTGTGCAGAGTCCCTGTCCGTGAGGGGGGGACTAAGGTCCCGAAAGCAAACATACCCCGAGGGGTATGTTTCGGAGTGTCCAGGGCCCGTCGCAGCATGGGGCCGTGCACCACACAGTGAAGATGCCGTGATCTTGCGGCGTCTGCCCGGCAACGAGGCCGGGACGACAGGAGGGCACTACTTCATGAGCAACGACAAAACGGGTGCGGTTCTTCGAGGCGGAGGCAAGGAGCTCGCATGCCCGCTGGTTGAGTCGACCGAGGGCAGTGATGGGTACGACATCTCGAAGTTGTTGAAGGAGACGGGTCGGGTCACGATTGATCCGGGGTTCGTCAATACGGCGTCGTGTTCGTCGGCGATCACGTATATCGATGGTGATGCGGGGATTCTGCGGTATCGCGGGTATCCGATCGAGCAGCTGGCTGAGAACTCGACGTTCCTGGAGACTTCGCACCTGTTGATCTATGGGGAGCTGCCCACTGCCGTGGAGCTGGCGGACTTCGAGTCGCGGATCCGGCATCACACGTTGTTGCACGAGGACCTGAAGAGCTTCTTTGGTGGTTTCCCCCGGGATGCGCACCCGATGCCGGTGTTGTCCTCGGCGGTCTCGGCGCTCTCGACGTTCTATCAGGACAGCCTTGACCCGTTTGACGCTGAGCAGGTGGAGATCTCGACGGTGCGGCTGATGGCCAAGCTGCCGACGATCGCGGCGTATGCGTACAAGAAGAGTGTGGGTCAGCCGTTCTTGTATCCGGACAACTCGATCCCGTTGGTGGACAACTTCTTGCGGATGACGTTCGGGTTGCCGACCGAGCACTACGACGTGAATCCGATCATGGCCAAGGCGTTGGACCAGCTGTTGATCCTGCATGCCGATCATGAGCAGAACTGTTCGACCTCGACGGTGCGTCTGGTCGGGTCGAGCCACGCGAACTTGTTTGCGTCGGTCTCGGCGGGGATCAACGCGTTGTTCGGGCCGTTGCATGGTGGGGCGAACCAGGCGGTGCTGACGATGCTTGAGCAGATCCAGGCCGATGGTGGCGATGTGGACGAGTTCGTCCGCAAGGTCAAGAACAAGGAGGGCGGGGCCAAGCTGATGGGCTTCGGCCACCGGGTCTACAAGAACTACGACCCGCGGGCGGCGATCATCAAGAAGACCGCTGACCAGCTGTTGGAGTCTCTGGGGCATCGCGACGAGCTGTTGGACATCGCGTTCAAGCTCGAGCAGGTCGCGCTCTCGGACGAGTACTTCATCGAGCGCAAGCTGTACCCGAACGTGGACTTCTATACCGGGCTGATCTACCGGGCGATGGGTTTCCCGCCCAAGATGTTCACGGTGTTGTTCGCGCTCGGGCGGCTGCCGGGCTGGATCGCCCAGTGGCGCGAGATGATCGCCGACCCCGAGCTCAAGATCGGCCGGCCACGCCAGGTCTATGTCGGACCCGCCGAACGCAAATACAAGATGATGAGCCAGCGCTGACGCGTCCGGTCACACGACCTTTGCTCAGTTCAGGCCGCTCCGGAGCCCGCTTCGTGGGCCAGGAACCGGTCTGAACTGAGCAAACCAGCCTCAGCCCTAGGGGCGCATCTCGTAGCAGCCGGCCAGATCGCGAACCTGCTGCCAGACCCTGTCGTAGCTGCCTGTGCCGGCCGCCGGTTTGCGGACGTGCTCCAGCGCCCACTGCTGCTGCGCCTTGGTCGATGAGGCCTTTCCGTGCAGGTCCACGGCGTAGGCCGAGAAGTCACGAACGAGCACGTCGAAGATCTGGTCCACCAGGTCCGTCTGGTCCGTCGAGTCCGTCGAGTCCGTCGAGTCATGGTCCAGGCGGGTGAGCGAGAACTGCTCCAGGATGAGCTGGCCGTAGACGACCAGCGTGAACAGCTCGCCGAGCGCGAGGAGCAGGTCCAGGTCCTTCGCCTGGTCTGCGTCGGGTCCGGCGTTCGTGACGAGGTCGACGAGGCCCTCGGCCTGCTCGCGGAAGATAGCAACATTGGGGACGTCCGCGAATTCGTCGTATGCCGCGCGCCAGTCCGCGAACCGGATCTTTGCGAGACCCCGGGCAGGTCCCTGGTGGAACAGGAAGTCGTCGTCGGCGGCATCGCGACGTGTCGGCACCTCGGGCAGCGTGGCCGGGTTCAGCAGGTAGCTGGGCAGGAACTTCAGCACCAGGGCCATGTTGACGTGCACAGTGCCCTCGAGCTTGGGCAGCGCACGGATGTCCATCGCCGCCTGCTCGAAGTAGGTGTCCTTCTCGAAGCCCTTGGCGGCCACCACGTCCCAGAGCGCGTCGATGACCCGCTCGCCCTCTGTCGTCACCTTCATCTTCGTGACCGGATTGAACAGCAGGTAGCGCCGGTCGTCCGCGGAGGCTGAACGGACGTAGTCGATCGCCCTCTCGCCGAACAGCTTCATGGCCGCCAGCCGGCTATAGGCGTCGGTGAGCCCCTGCCGCACGTGCGGGAAGTCGGTGACCCGCTTGCCATAGAGAATGCGGTTGTCAGCGTGCGTGATGGCTTCGTAGAAGGCGTGCTCACAGATCCCGATGGAGGCAAAACCGAGGTTGAACTTGCCGATGTTGACGGTGTTGAGCGCGGCGTCGAAGGCTGCCGGCCCGGTCTGCAGGATGTCCGAAGCGCTGACGGGGTAGTCGTGGAGGCTGAACTCGCTGACGTACATCTGCGACGACACCACGTTCTGGACCAGGTCGTACGACGGGTGGTTGCTGTCCGCGGCGAAGAAGAGGTAGCCCTCTGGGCCCTCCACGTCCGCCCTACGGCCGAAGACCGAGACCATGCCGGCCACGTTGCCGTTGCCGATGTAGTACTTGCTGCCGTTGGCGCGGAAGTCTCCGTTGCCGTCGGGCGTCAGGACCATGTCGGTGGTGTAGATGTCGGCGCCGTGCGCCTTCTCGGACAGCCCGAACGCGAACACGCCGCCATCGCGCAGGATCTGCGCAGCGTGAGCCTTCGCCTGCTCGTTGTCGCTCTGCCAGACCGGGCCGAGACCGAGGATGGTGACCTGCCATGCGTACCAGTAGCCGAGGCCGTAGAACGCCAGCAGCTCGCCGAAGGCGCAGATGCGTGCGGTGTCCCAACGACCACCCTGCGATCCCGGCGTGAGGAGGGTTGCGAAGGCCTTCTCCGACGCCATGAAGTCCAGGAAGTCGGTGTACCACTCACGCTCGTGGTGGACCCGTTTCAGCTCGGTCTTGCCGCGTGCCTCGAACCACTCGATCGTCGCCCGCAAGAGGCGTCGCGCCTCAGGGTCGAGGTTGGTCGGGTCGAAGGTCGTCGGGTTGAGCAGGAGGTCGGCCATGACCGCACCATAGTCGTACTGACCACGGGCGCGTGAGAATCGGCTAGCCCTTGTGTTTGTCCTGCGGGGATCGGGGGATCGTGACTTTGATCCTCTTCCGATCACTGCGAACGTATCGTGTCGAGATCGCCTTGCGAGCGGCTTCGTATTGCGCGTATGTCATGTCGTCCACCTCCCAGTGAACGTCGAACCCTGCGCTGTATGGAGTATTGCGCGTGGGTATCTCTCCAGCGTAATACGTATATAGCCGGGGACGGAATACGCAGTAACGCGTATGGAACAGGAAATATCATCTTTTCTGACTAATCGCTCTCGTCCTCATTTGACGTAAAATGGGGTGGAAAGGGGCTCATCTCTTCGCTCCATCGTCGAGGGCCCCAGTGGTGTGTCGGGAGGCGCTGTGGAGGTTCATGCGCTCGACCGCACGCGCCGGGAACGCGAAGACAGGATCGGCCGCGAGCTGTCCATTCAGTTTTCCGGCGCCCAGATCCTCCGACGGGCGGTCATGGGTGCCGTCGAGAGCGTTGAAGGCTGCGACTACGCCGGAGTGTCCTTGCGTTCCCACCATGGTGAGGTTCAGACGCCCGCATGGACGTCGCCGGCCGTGTGGATGGCCGATGCCATGCAGGTCACCCTGGGCGACGGGCCCTCGCTGGAGCCGATGTGGATAGGGGACTACGTCACTGTCGACGACCTGAGCACCAATCGGCGCTGGGGGCAGTGGGCGCCCAGCGTGGTCACGCTGGGTCTGCGCTCTCTCATCAGCGTTCGGCTACCCGGTGGTTCGCAGACCTTTGCGGCGCTCAACCTGTACTCCGCCCGGGCCCGCGGGTTCGGGCTGACGTCGCTGGACGAGGCCTGTTCGTACGCGGTGGAGGTTCTGGACGCGATCCAGGCTGCTGGCAGGGGGACCGGCTTCGAGACGGCGATGGCCACCCAAAGCCTGGTCAGCATGGCCCAGGGAGTGATGAGGTATCGGTACGGGGTTGAGGTCTCGCGGGCGCTCTCGCTGTTGCAGACGTACTCCGTGAAGTCGCACGTCAAGTTTCAGGATGCGGCCAGGGAGTTCGTCAACGCCGGGAGATGTGCCCGGTAGCCCGATAGGTTGTGGGGCCTCGGTTGCGATCGTGAGGAGTACCCGTATGCCCCTTCGCCTGGTTGCGATTGGTGACAGCACTGTCGAGGGTCTTGAGGATCCCGGACCCGACGGGGTCTACATCGGATGGGCTGATCGCTTCGCCCGCCACCTGAACGCGATGCATCCTGGCCTGCTCTACGCCAACCTCGCGGTACGGGGGGAGACCGCTCACGAGGTTCGCGAGAGGCAACTAGGGCCCGCACTGGACCTGGCGCCCGACTTCGCCGTGGTGGCGGCCGGTGTCAACGACATCCTGCGGCCGAGGCTCGACCGCGACGCGCTGCGTGAAGACCTGTGCGCGATGCATGCCGGGCTGGCCGCGACGGGTGCTCGGGTGCTCTCATTCACGATGCCGGACATGACGCGCGTCGCACCGCTGGCGGTCGTCCTGAGCGGGCGGCTGCAGTTCCTGAATGCGGTCACGCTGGAGTGTCGTGAACGCTACGGGTCCATCGTTGTCGACCTCGCGGCGGCTTCTGCAGCGGGCCACCCTGCGCTGTGGCACACCGACCGACTGCACGCCAACAGCGAAGGACACCGCCGTATCGCCGCAGCGCTGGCCGAGGCGCTCGGATACGAGGTGGAGGACTGGAGGGCCGAGCCGCCGGCCATGCCGAAGCTGAGCCCGCTGCGTGTCGCCCTTACCGAGGCCGCCTGGGCAGGTTCGCACCTGCTTCCCTGGGCCTGGGAACATCTGCGCGGGCAGTCCTCGGGGGATGGCGTCGCCTGCAAGCGGCCGAACCTCCTGCCGGTGACCTGACGGCTCGATGCACATGTGGTCGTAGAAGGCCATCATCTGTTTGGCCGATCAACTCGTCATCAAAACGGTTGGGTCTATTCGTCCGGACCGGCAAGGAATTGACCAGGCCCTTACCAATGTCTGCCCCTCGGCGTACCTTTTATTACGTAGACGGTCCACAGCACCGACTACGCGGAACAGGGGTTGAACGATGAGCCCATTGGGTGGAGCGGGGAAAGCGCCGGACCAACGATCGTTGGCGTCCCGCGTGTTCCCTCGCCGACCCGTGAAACGGCTCCCTGCTGAGCGTCTTGCCGCCGCGCGTCTTACCGGCATCCTGCTTCTTCTTGACGACGCCTCCCCCAATGCAGCCCGCCGTCAGCTGGACGCTGCCGACCCCCAGCACGTTTCAGCGGCACGGCAGCCCCGTCATGCGCGCGAGCTACCGATCGCACTTGGCGAGACCGTCCCTGTGACCGTGACCGACCCTGTGACATCGGCAGCCCCGGTCTTGGCCGCTGGGGTGCCGCCCCGTGAGGTCTTGGCCTCTGAAGTCACGGTGCCTGATGTCACGGGGCCCGAGGCTTTTGAGGCCGAGGCGTTGGCGTCAGAGGTTCCAGGCGCCGGCCGCCATCGGCGCCCGGGTGTGCAAACGGACGTGACACCTGCCCACGAGTCACCTGCCCACGAGTCACCAGCCCCTGAGACCTCTGGCACCGGCCGACACCGACGTCCGGGCGTGCCGGCGGCCGGGGATTGGGCTCACCCAAGCCCGGTGCCAGGGCTCTCGACATCAGGGGCCCGGGGCGCTGGCCATCATCGACGTTCTGGCGTCCGCGTGGCCATGGCGTTGCGTGGAGTCCGCGTCGCACCCCCCCGGGTGGTGTTGCTGGGGCTCCTGGTCCTGCTGGTGGCCTTTGCGGCAGTACTCCAGGTTCGGGGATCGGCTGCCCTCGAGTCGGCTCAGCCCCATGCGGACGCCGCCACATCGCACTCGACCACCATGATTGTCTCCAGCACCCGATAGCCCCGTGTCGGCGTGCCGGACAGCCCTTGCGGCTCAGGTGTTCCAACCGGCAAGGCGGCCCTTGAGGCTGACCTGACGCACGCGCTTCTCCGCGGCGAGCCGGGACTCAGCGGTCGCGACGATCAGCATCTGGTCACCATGACGCAGGGCGGTGCGCAGGGTCGGAACGAACGCCTCGCCGCCCCGGACGATCATCGTGACGTTGGCGCCAGAGGGCAGGCGGAGCTCGAACACCTCGACACCGTTCAGCCTGGACGTGGGACCGACCGTCACCTCCAGAACGTCGGCGCCGATCTCGTTCAACGGTGTCGACTCGACCTCGAGGTCCAGCGCCCGTTCGGCATCCGTCACACCGAGTCGACGAGCCACCCATGGCAGGGTCGGCCCCTGGACCAGCGTGAAGATCACGACCAGGACGAACACAAGGTCGAAGAGCCACTCGACGTTGGGCGTCCCTGCGGTGTGCGGCACCGTGGCCAGCACGACCGGCACTCCTCCGCGCAGCCCCGCCCAGGACAGGAATGCCTGGTCGCGCCATGGCACTCGGAACGGCGTCAGCGACACGATGACCGACAGCGGCCTGGCCACCAGCAGCAGCACGAGGCCGATCAGGATGGCAGGAACGATATGCGTCGCCAGCTTGGCGGGTGAGACCAACAAGCCCAACATGACGAACAGCCCGATCTGCGCCAGCCAGCCCAGTCCTTGCGCGAATCCGTGGACCGCAGCCCGGTGTGGCAGCCGCATGTTGCCCAGCACCAGGGCGGACAGGTAGGCCGCAAGGAAGCCGCTCGCGTGAGCCAACGACCCCGCGGCGTAGGCCAGGACCGTCAACGACACGACCCCGATCGAGAACAGGCCCGACGAGGACGAACCGATCCGTCGCATGAGGTGGCCGCCGGCATACCCGATCAGCAGTCCGGCGGCGGCACCGCCGGCGAGCTCCGCCATGGCGATGAGCAGCAGCTGCCACCAGACTTCGTGGCCGCTATGTCCGGGGGAGGCCTGTGCAGCGAGGGCGAGCACGAGGATCACGACGGGAGCGTCGTTGAAGCCGGACTCGGCCTCGAGCACTCCTGAGAGCCGGCGGGGGAGAGGCACCCGTCGCAGGACGGAGAACACCGCGGCCGCGTCGGTGGAGGCGAGGACGGCGCCGACCAAGAAGGCGACGCTCCATGAGATCGGCAGCACCAGGTGCGCGGCCAGCCCGACGATCGCGACGGAGACCAGAACGCCCAGGGTCGAAAGAAGTGCTGCCGGCGCGATCGATCGCCGTATGTCGTGCCAGGAGGTTGTCAGCCCGCCTTCGGCCAGGATCAGGACCAGGGCGGTGTAGCCCAGGACCTGGGTGAGCTCTGCGGAGTGGAACTCGATGCCGAGACCGGCTTCGCCGATTGCGACCCCGATGCCGAGATAGAGCAGCAGTGATGGAAGTCCGGATCGCAGCGAGAGGCGCACCGCAGCCACCGAGACCAGCAGCACGAGGGTCCCGACCAGGAGAGCGAGGTCGAGATCGGAGACGGTAAACGCTGTTGCGGCGGCGATGTGTCCTAGTCTCGCAGGGTGCCCCGTGCAAAAACCGTCCGTCGCGTATCCCTTTCCGTTGCGATCCTGGTTGTCGTCGCCCTCGTGGTCGCCACGGTCGTCGGCGTCAGCCTCGTCCGGCGGTCCTTCCCACAGACCTCGGGTGAGCTGACCGTCTCTGGCCTCACCAGCAAGGTCACCGTGCTGCGCGACGACCGCGGCGTGCCTCAGATCTACGCCGACAATGCGCAGGACCTCTTCCGGGCGCAAGGCTTCGTCGCCGCGCAGGACCGGTTCTTCGAGATGGACCTGCGGCGGCACATCACCGCTGGGCGACTCTCCGAGATTGTCGGCCAGGACGGCGTCGAGACGGATCGGGTGATCCGGACGATGGGTTGGCGTCGGGTGGCTGAGGCGGAGCTGCCGACGCTGGCGCCCTCGACCCGGCAGTACCTCCAAGCCTATGCCGACGGAGTCAACGCCTACATCACCAAGGCCGGAAGTCCCGACAACATGGGTCTGGAGTACACGATGCTGGGGCAGAAGTTCCCCGGCTACCGCGTGGAGCCGTGGTCGCCGGCTGACTCGCTGGCCTGGCTCAAGGCGATGGCGTGGGACCTGCGTGGCGACTACGACAACGAGCTCACCCGCGCCCGGCTCTCAGGGAGCATCACGCCTGCCCGGTTGGCGCAGATCTTCCCGCCCTACCCGGCCGAGTCCCACCAGCCGATCCTCTCGGACAAGGCGTGGAGTCCTGGCGCGGCCAGCTCGACCCTGGGCGCGGCCTCCGCCATTCCCACGGAGCGAACGGCCTCTGCGGTGCCTTCCCCGCGTGCCGACGTGAACAACAAAGACACCCGGATCGTCTACGGCGAGGTGGCTGCGGCGCTTGACCAGCTGCCTGTGATGGTCGGGCGTGGTGAAGGCGTCGGTTCCAACTCGTGGGTGGTGGGTCCGGAGCACTCTTCGACCGGAAAACCGTTGCTGGCCAACGATCCTCACCTTGGTGTCGGCATCCCCGGCATCTGGTACCAAACCGGTCTGCACTGCCGCAACGTCTCGGAGGCCTGTCCCTTTGACGTGGCCGGTTTCTCCTTCGCCGGTCTGCCCGGCATCGTGATCGGCCACAACCAGAGCGTCAGCTGGGGCTTCACCAACCTCGGCCCTGACGTCAGCGACTTCTACCTTGAGCAGGTCGTTGGAGAAAAATACCGTCGGGGCAACGACTATCTGCCGTTGAAGGAACACAACGAGACCATCAAGGTGGCGGGTGGCGAGGACGTCACCACGACCGTTCGTGAGACCCTTCACGGCCCGCTGCTCTCGGACGTGATCACGTCGGTGGCACAGGCAGGCAAGTCTGCTCTCGTCGAGGGGAAGCCTGAGCCCTCGACGTACGCCGTTTCCCTGGCGTGGACCGGTCTGTTGCCAGGGCACACCGCAGATGCCATCTTCAAGATCAACACAGCCCAGGACTTCGCCCAGTTCCGCGCTGCCGCAAAGGATTTCGCGGTTCCGGCACAGAACCTCCTCTACGCCGACACTGCGGGCCATATCGGCTACCAGGCGCCCGGTCAGGTGCCGATCCGGGCGACCTCGACCGGCGGGGCACCGCCGGGCTACTGGCCTGCGCCGGGCTGGGATCCGAAGTACGACTGGACCGGGTTCGTTCCCTTTGAGCAGATGCCCACGGCGTACGACCCACCCGAGGGCTACATCGTTGCTGCCAACCAGGAAGTCACTGCCAGCCAGACCCCGTTCCTGACCACCGAGTGGGACTACGGCTATCGCAGCGAGCGCATCCGCGACCTGATCACGGCAAGCCCCAAGGTCACGCCGGAGCGGATGTCCCAGATCCAGGGCGACACCCGCAACACGTTCGCCCCCGAGCTGGTCAAGGCACTGCTGGCGGTGAAGCTCGACAACCCCGATCCCGAGCTGAACGACCCGTTCACCAAAGAAGCCCAGAACCTTCTGCGCAAGTGGGACTACACCCAGCCCAGCGGCCGGTCACAGGCGGCGGCTGCGGCCGCCTTCTACAACGCGGTGTGGAGCAACATCCTGGACCTGACCTTCAACGATGAGCTCGGCCTCACCATGAAGGCAGACGGTGGCTCGCGGTGGATGCAGGCGGTGTCAGGGTTGCTGAAGGCGCCGCGTGACGCGTGGTGGGACAACAAGCTGACGGCTGGGGTCATCGAGGGCCGTGACGAGATCCTGCGCCAGGCCATGGTCCAGGCGCGCAAGGACCTGACCCAGCAGCTGGGCAAGGCCCCGGTCACCTGGCAATGGGGCCGCCTGCACCAGCTCAAGCTGGAGCACAAGATCCTCGGCGGCGATTCCGTCCTGGGCCCCGTGCGCGCGATGTTCAACCGGGGCCCGTGGCAGATGCCTGGTGGCTCGTCGATTGTCGATGCCAACGGCTGGGACGCAGGCGAGGGGTACGCCGTCAACTGGGCCCCGTCGATGCGGATGGTCGTCAACCTGGGCGACCTCGATGCGTCACGGTGGGTCAACCAGAGCGGCAACTCCGGTCACCCGTATGACAATCACTACGTGGACCAGGCGGATGCGTGGGTCGCCAACGAAACCTACCCGTGGCCGTTCAGCGAGAAGGCTGTCCGTGCCGGCGGCGGCGACGACCTGACGTTGACCCCGGACGCGTCAGGCAACTGACCTTCAACGAGCTGACCTTCAGCTAGCTGATCCTCAGACAGCTGACTCGGTGCCCGGGATCGGCATGAAGCCGCTTCCGGGTGTGATGACGGCGTTCACACGGACGTCGTGACCGTCTCGTGGAAGTGGCCGGACGGCATACTCCTCGTCGTTGACGATGGCCACGACGACGGCGTGGGGGTGGCGCCGTGCCAGAGCGCGGTCGTAGCTTCCGCCGCCTTGTCCCAGACGGGTGCCGCTGTGGTCGACCGCGAGCGCCGGTGTGAAGATCACCCGCGCCTCGCCGATTGCGTCCGACCCGAGGCCCGGACCTTCGCTCCCATCAGCCCTCAGCTCATGCCAGTCCAGGTCCCTGTCGGGCAGCATCTCAGGCACGAGCACCGTGACGCCGCGCGTGTGCAACATGTCAGCGACCGCCTGCGTGGGTGGCTCGGTGGAAAGTGAGCGATAGATCGCCACGCAAGGGTGCCCGTCGTATGCCGGGTGCCCGCCTGGGCCAGGGGGTGGCAGTGCGAGGGTGTCCAGAAACGCGGCGGCCGCGGCCGCGATGGCCTCGGCGTCAGCGCCTCGATCCAACTGATGCGCAAGGGATCTGCGTCGTGCCCGGAGCTGGCGCCGAAGCGTCTGCTTGTCCAGGGGTGCTGGGGGCTCGGCCGTTCCGCTCATGACCGGATTGTGTACCCTCGCGGTCTGCCGTTCGTTTGGTGGGGAGTCGCACCGTGCGGGCGGCCCGCGTGTCACCATCGAGGCACACGTCTGGAGGGTGACCCGTTGTCGGTGCGAATCCGTCTGACGCTCATTCTCTGCGTCGTGCTGCTGCCTCTCCTGCTCGGCACGACCCTTGTCCTTGCGTTTGTCGTCCCTGGCCAGCTCCGCGAGCAGAGCTCGGCGAGGCTGCTCACCGTTGCAGGGGCGGTCGCCTCCTTGCAGGTTCAGGCCTGTGTCGGGGCCGGTGACTCGGCCGAGCTGATGGCGTTGGCGGTGGCCAAGGGCGAGCCGGCAGCAGCGGCGCTGCGCCGGGGGCTGGAACGCCGACCCGGTTACGGCTCGATCATGCGTGATCGCACCGTGGTGGTGAGTTCGCCGTCAGTGCCGAGCGGCGCGGTGGTGGACGTGGTTCCCGCCAGGGGGTGCTCGACGCCGATCCAACCGCCCGCCCGTGTCGTCGCGGCTCCCGCGACATTCCTGCCGTTCCTGACAGACACCGTGAGCGCGGCAGGGCTGGGGCCTGTCCAGTCCGTGACTGCGGTGGTGGCGACCCCTCTGGACGGCAGCCGGTTGCGTGGGTGGCTGCGGGACATCGGGGTCGGGGCGGACGTCGACCTTGCGGTTGCCTGCCCCGAAGGCACGACCGCATCGACTGCGGCGGGTCCGCGCAACGCTCGGCTGAGGGCCTTTGCGGTGTCGAGGCTGGGTGGAGGTCGCGAGGGCCTGCCCGGTAGTTCCCAGGAGGTCGTGGACGCCGGCGCGGGCCACCCCTGTCTCGTCGTCGCGGCTACCTCGTCAAGTCAAGGGGTGGCCGCCCCATGGTTGTTGTTCACGTTGCTGGGCCTCGCGTTGGCGATGGGAGCGCCGCTGGTGTGGTGGCTGGCGCGTCAGCTGACCAGGCCGGTCGTGGCCGTCACTCTCGCCGCCGAGCGCGTGGCACTTGGCGACCTTTCGGTGCGTCTTCCTGTGGTGCGGACCGACGAGGTCGGGCGGCTGGCACAGAGCTTCAACCACATGGCCGGCGAGCTCGAGCAACAGCTGGCCGAGATCAAACACAGCCGAGACCTGCTCGCCGACAATGTCCAGCGGCTTGGCGACGCCCTGCAACGCACCCATGACCTCGACGGTCTGTTGGCGACGGTCTGCGCTCTCTCGGCGTCAACCACCGAGAGCGTCCGCGCCACCGCCTGGCTGGTCGAGGGGAACTCCCTCGTCGCCCGGGTGGCCTGGCCACCCGAGTCCCTGCGTTCATCGGCGGGCAGGGTTCCCGTGGAGGGCACCCTGCTGGGCAGGGTGGTGTCCACGGGTCTGCCCGCATGGACGGTCGCTGAGGAGCAGCCGTCGGTGTCGGCGGCGGTGCCCGCTGCGACTGACGCCGAGGACAGGTCTGCGCCGCTCGGAGGGGCCGCCCTGGCCGCGCCGCTGCAGCGGGGCAGCGACACGTTGGGGGCGATCGTCGTCGAGCGCGCACCCGGCTCACCGGCATACAGCCGGGTGAGCGGTGCGACCCTCGCGTCCATCACCGGTCCGGCTGGTATCGCGATGGACAACGCTTTGCTGCACAGGAAGGCGCAGCGGCTCTCGGTGGTCGACCCCCTCACTGGTGTTGGCAACTTGCGGATGCTCACGTCGACGTTGACGGCCGAGGTTGAGCGTGCGAGGCACTTCAGCCGGTGCTGCTCACTGATGATCGTGGACATCGACAACTTCCGCGACGTCAACAGCAAGTACGGACATGCGGCGGGAGATCAGGTCCTGGCGGCACTGGCAGCCCGGATCGCAGCGAGCGTGCGCACCATCGATCGCGTCGCCCGATACGGCGGTGAGGAGTTCGCGGTGGTGTGTCCTGAGCTTGACCCGACAGCAGCGGTGGCCGCGGCCGAGAAGGTTTGGAACGCGGTGCGCGACATGCCCTTCGAGGTGGACGGAGGATCGATCGTCGTCCGCGTCAGCATTGGCGTGGCTTCGTGGCCCGAGCAGGCACGGACGTCCACCGCGCTGTTGCGGGCGGCCGACAACGCCGTCGACCTGGCCAAGGGCCTGGGACGTGACCAGGTCGTACTGAGCGAGCGACCGTCCGACTAATGTCGGGACCATGACTTCGACCGAGCAGCCGACAGCATCCGAGCCCTCACGGGGCGCGGTCACCAAAGCCGTGATCCCCGCAGCCGGTCTGGGCACCCGCTTCCTGCCCGCGACCAAGGCGACCCCGAAGGAGATGCTGCCGGTCGTCGACAAGCCGGCCATCCAATACGTCGTCGAGGAGGCCACGCGTGCAGGACTGCGCGACGTCCTCATGGTGACCGGACGCAACAAAGCCGCGCTCGAGGACCACTTCGACCGTCATTGGGAGCTCGAGCGTGCGCTGGAGGCCAAGGGCGACCTCGTACGCCTCGCGCGGGTGCGCCAGTCCACCGACCTCGGCAACGTCCACTACGTCCGACAGGGCGAGCCGCTGGGTCTGGGCCATGCGGTCCTGTGCGCCGCGGACCATGTGGGCAACAACCCGTTTGCCGTGCTGCTCGGTGACGACCTGATCGACGAGCGGGATCACCTGCTCGAGGCGATGATCGCGGTGCGACAGGCCAGGGGCGGAAGCGTGATCGCCCTGATGGAGGTGCCCCCGGAGTCCGTTCACCTCTATGGGTGTGCCGCCGTTGGGCCTGTTTCGCAGGATGGGGGTGACGCATCGGTGGTTCGCGTGACCGGGTTGGTCGAGAAGCCCGACCCTGCGGATGCTCCGAGCAACCTGGCGGTCATCGGGCGTTACATCCTGGATCCGTCGATCTTCGCGACCCTGGCCAACACGCCCCCCGGTCGAGGCAACGAGATCCAGCTGACCGATGCGTTGCAGGAGCGGGCCGCTTCATCCGGGGCCGGAGGTGGTGTTCACGGCGTGATCTTCCGCGGCCGTCGCTATGACACCGGCGACCGGCTCGACTATCTCAAGGCCGTCGTCCGGCTGGCCGTCGGCCACCATGAGCTCGGCACGGACTTCTCCTCGTGGCTGACCGGATTTGTTGCAGAAAAAGACAGCACGGCGCCGTGATCTCCGTCGAGGAGCACTTCTCGTGCATCGTCGGGACCGTGCGCCGCCTGCCGTCGATCGGGCTGAACCTGCTCGATGCCCAGGGCTGCGTCCTCGCCCAGGACGTGGCGAGCGAGGTCCCGCTGCCGGGCTTCACAAACTCAGCCATGGACGGCTACGCCGTGCACGCGGCCGATGTCGCGGGGGCCAGCGAGAAGACCCCGGTCAGGTTGCCCGTCGTCCATGACATCGCGGCCGGCAACACCCAGGCGCTGAGCCTGGCGCCAGGGCAGACCATGCGGATCATGACCGGCGCCCCGATGCCCCACGGCGCGGACGCAGTCGTCCCGGTCGAAAGCACCGACGGCGGCGTCGCCAGGGTGACGGTCCTGGCTCCGGTGCCCGCTGGCCACAACGTGCGCCAAGCGGGTGAAGACGTCGGGGCCGGTGACCTGGTGATGCACGCCGGCACCCGTCTGGGACCTCGCCAGATTGCCTTGCTCGCGGCCGTCGGCGCAGGGCAGGTCCAGGTGACCCCCAAACCCAGGGTGGTGGTCATCTCCACCGGCGACGAGCTGATCGAGGCGGGCACACTTCCGCGGTTCGGACAGGTCGTCGACAGCAACGGCCTCATGCTGACCGCGGCCGTTCGAGCCCTTGACTGCATTCCGTTTCGAGTCGGTTGCGTCCGCGTTGAGGCGCAGACGTTTCTGTCGACAATCGAGAGCCAGCTCCTGCGCGCCGACGCAGTTATCACGACAGGGGGGGTCAGTATGGGCGCTTACGACACCGTCAAGGAGGTGCTCTCCCGTGTGGGGACGATGCGATTCGACAAGGTCGCCATGCAGCCCGGCATGCCGCAGGGCTTCGGCACCCTTGGTGACGACGAGGTCCCGGTGTTCACGCTCCCTGGCAACCCGGTCAGTGCGATGGTCTCGTTCGAGGTGTTCGTAGCCCCCGCGTTGCGCCTGATGGCGGGACGCCTGAGGCACGAGACATCACTGGTGAGAGCGGTGGCCACTGACGGCTGGACCGCACCCGCGGGCAAGGTGCAGTTCGCCCGGATCGTGTTGTCCCACAACGGTTCTGGCTACATGGCCTCCATCGCTGGCATGCAGGGTTCCCACGCGCTCGGCTCGATGGCGGGTGCGAACGCGCTGGCCGTCATACCGGCTGACGTCACGTCGATCAGGGCCGGCGACCAGGTGTTGTGCCACCTGCTGGAGCCGATCGTGGAGGTGTCATGAGTGAGCCGCGCCTGACACATGTACGTGCCGACGGATCGGCGCACATGGTCGACGTCTCGACCAAGGACGTGACGGTCCGCTCGGCCACGGCGGCCGGACGGGTCCTGCTCTCGGCGGCAGCCGTCGCGGCACTGCGTGGGGGGACCGTGCCCAAGGGCGACGCGCTTTCGGTCGCGCGAATCGCCGCGATCCAGGCGGCCAAACGCACTCCCGACCTGATCCCGCTCGCCCATCCGATCGGCGTCCACGGGGTCGAGGTCGATCTCGTGGTCATCGACGAGGGCGTGGACCTGACGGCAACGGTCCGCACCGCTGACCGGACCGGGGTCGAGATGGAGGCGCTCACCGCGGTGTCGGTCGGGGCTCTGGCGCTGATTGACATGGTCAAGGCCGTGGACCGGCATGCGCGGATCACCGACGTGCGGGTGACAGCCAAGTCCGGCGGCAGATCAGGGGACTGGGTGGAGTCATGACCGACTCTGCTGTGGTCATGACCGGGTCCGCCGTGGTCATCACGTGCTCGACCCGGGCAGCCGCTGGGGTCTATCCGGACCGGTCGGGGCCCATCATCGCCGACGCGCTGCGAGGCTGGGGGCTCGCGGTGGGAGACGTCGTCGTGGTTGCCGATGGTCCCGATGTCGAGGTGGCCCTTCGCGCCGCCCTCTCCACGGGTGTCTCGTTGGTGTTGACCACGGGTGGCACTGGCCTGACTGCGAACGACGGCACCCCTGAGGCCACCCAACGCGTCGTGGATCGGCTGGTCCCAGGGATCGCCGAGGCCATCCGTGCAGCAGGTGTGGAGGCGGGAGTCCCAACGGCCATGTTGTCCCGGGGAGTCAGCGGCGTGGCGGGGCAGACCTTGGTCGTCAACCTTCCGGGATCGACAGGTGGTGTGCGCGACGGGCTTGCGGTGCTCAAACCCGTTCTCGCGCATGCTCTCTCGCAGATTCAGGGCGGTGACCATTGAGCAGCGGGCTCTGGCCGGTGACGATCACCGCGCGTCGGGTCGGCGGTGACCCGGTGATCCTGCGCCCCCTGCGCGGCAAGGACCGCACCGAGTGGGAGGCACTCCGGGCGAAGAACACCGAGTGGTTGCGCCCGTGGGAGGCCACCTCGCCCGAGGGACTCGCCACACAGCTCGGCTACCGCCAGCTGGTTCGGCAGTTCGACCGCGAGGCCAACGAAGGCCGGCTCCAACCGTTCGTCATCGAGACCGAGGGTCGGCTGGTCGGCCAGATGCACCTGTTCGGGATCGCGTGGGGCTCGCTGCGCGGCGCATCCGCGGGTTACTGGGTTGACGAAGCGGTTGCAGGGCAAGGGATCATGCCCCTGGCGCTCGCGGCGGCCTGCGACCACGCGTTCATCGGGCTGGGTCTGCATCGGGTCGAGGTCAACATTCGGCCTGAGAACACCGCGAGCCTGCGAGTCATCGAGAAGCTGGGCTTCCGTGACGAGGGTCTGCGTCTGCGTTATCTTCACATCGACGGCGATTGGCGCGACCACCGGTCCTTCGCGTTGACCACCGAGGATCTGGGCGGCTCGTCGGTGGTGGAGCGTTGGAATCAATGGCAACACCAGTCACTTGAGCGACACACCGAGGCGGGTCCGCGGTAAGGGCGGCAGACCCCTCTAACGTCGTGTTCGTGCAGCCCAGCGGTCTTATCTTCCTTATCATCATTGCGATTTGGGCTGCCTATTTGCTCCAGCACTGGGTTGGACGCCGTGAACACCTGGCCACAGCCCGGTCGGTCGACCGGTTCTCCGAGGCGATGCGAGTGCTGGAGCGTCGCACTCCGTTGCCCGAGTCCGACCTGTCGCTACCGACACCACGCTCGTATGCCGTGAGCCCGGCTCGTCCCTCCCGTGCGGAGGTTGTCGTGAAACGGGCTCAACCCCCGGCACCCAATGTCCGCGCGCGCCCCGCTGCTGCTAGCCCGAAGCGGGCTTCAGACGCCAGGCGCGGTTTGCAGGCCAGGCGCGTCCGCGGTCTGACTCTCTTGGCGTTGTTGTCGCTCGTTGTGGTCGTCCCCGCGTTGGCGGCCTTCGCTGTCCTGCCCTGGTGGAGCGTGCTGCTCGTTGTCGCTGCGCTGGTGGTCGACGTGGCCTGGCTGCGCCACGCCGCCGTGGCCGACCGCGCCGAGCGCCGGGCCAACGCGCTGGGGCGTTCGGCCAGCAGGCCCGCCCGCTCCGCCGCTCCCGCTCGGGCTGCTGCTCGGCCGCAAGCCCAGGTCGACACGCCGGCTGCCAGTTCTGATGACACCGCGAACGAGATAGCGGACCCGAGCGAGTCCGTGTCTCACACGCAGTCCCCGTCACAGTCCCAAGCGGTGTCCCCGTCTCAGGCCGACGTGGACCTGTCCGGCTGGGCTCCGGTTCCGGTGCCGCCACCCACCTACACGCTCAAGGCGCGAGCAGAGCGTCCCCAGCCGGTCCCCGCGGCGGTCAGCGAGCCCGGCGTGACGTCCCCGTCGAGCTTTGACGGGCTGGTCGACGAGGGTGAGCTCGACGAGGTTCTGGATCGTCGTCACGCCTGATACCGCGTGAGGTCATCGGCGTACGAACCGGTTTCGGGCTCGGGTCGTCTCGGTGTTATCGTTTCGTCCGCACCACGGGGCTGTGGCGCAGCTGGTAGCGCACCTCGTTCGCAACGAGGGGGTCAGGGGTTCGAGTCCCCTCAGCTCCACCCACAAGATCACCGGCCAAAGGCTCTCTCCCATTTTGGGATGAGGGCTTTTGTGTTCCAGGAGCCTGCGTGTCTTAGGAGCATCTGTGTCTTAGGAGCCTCCGTGTTCTAGGACGCTTTGTGACGCACCGGGGATGGCGGTAGGGCCACGCCGGCACCGCCCTTGGAGCTGGACAGGCTGGTGACGTCGATGGCCTGTGCCTCCACAGCGAGATCGTCGAGGCGGTGGAGGACGGTCAGAACCTGTGCGGTGGCGAAGGCCGACGGCTGCTTCTTCTGCCCGAACGAGAAGGCTTCGAAGCCGCGGGAAGTGGATAGAGGGACGACCAAGCCGTCGTCGGTCATGTTGTAGGCGATCAGAACGGCGATCAGCTCAGCCATCGACCGCCGGTCCTCGGGCCTGGCGTCCTGGCCACGCCACAGGCCCGGGTAGCGGCCGAGGGTGTCGAGGACGGCATACACGCGGTACCAGGTGGGTGGCCACTTGACGGTCTTGAAGGTCTTGCCGTGCCCGAACATGTACGGCTTCTGCGCATCACGCCGCTGCCAGGCGGCCAGCGACACTCGGGCGACGTCGAGCAGGCTCACGTCGAGAAGGCCGGAGTCGAGAAGGCCGGAGTGTCGCTCGGTCTCGGCGAGCAGGGCATAGACCCGCAGCGCCTCGCGGGTCACTTGAGGGCAGAAGTCACCCTTGCGGCCCGGGCCGCGGAACCCTGTCGCGGGGTCCGGCAGGCAGAGCCAGGCGGGTCCTTGTGCCGTTTCGGTGAGGTCGTCGGTCATCCGGGCGAGGCCTGCGAGCACGCTCGCGTCCCGGCCATGCCCATAGCGGACAAGGACCTCGATCACGGCGTGCGAGTCGCACAGCAACGCCCCCCACATCGGCGCATCCGACCCCCGTGGCGGCGCGTACGACTGGAAGTGGCCGACGGTGTCCTGGTGGGCGAGCATCTGCTCCAGCACCCGGTCGACCTTGCGACTGTCGCCGGCCCGAAGTCCCATGTCGGCAAGCAGGTTCAGCAGGTTTGGCGCGAACTTCGGGCTCTCGTGCCCCGAGAGCGGCGCCCCGCCCTCCCAGTCGGGGAGCCGGTCGATCAGGTCGCGCGTGCCCGGGTCGGTCAGGACTCGCTGGTGGGCCGCAACGACCTTGCCGTCGTCATCCGGCTCGTCGAGAACCCCGGTCAGCAGCGACCACTTGGCAGCCGGCTCGGCGGAGTCGAGGATCCAGCTCCGTGGGTCGGCAGAGAAGAAACCCTCCCACGCCCAAGGACGTCCGGGTTCGACCAACAGACCTTCCGACACACGTCCGACGCTAGGGGTGCGAACCATGGTCAGCAAGAGAGCGACGAATCGAGCTGCGGGGCCAGGTGCCTCACCGATCGCGCGGTGCTTCCCCTCCGATGATCCTGGGCCTCTGGCCAGTGCGTGAAAGGGTAGGACTCATGCAGCTGCGCGAACCCGCCAACCATGTCAGCTCCCGTGCCATCGTGTTCTGGACGGTGCGAGCGCTGCCCGGGTGGCTCATCGTTCTCGGGGCACAGCTCCTCTCGTTCCTGGTGTCCAGGGATGATCAGGGCCTGCGGGTCGTTGCGCTTGTTGTCACCGTGCTGATCGCGTCAGCTCACCTTGTCGTGATGCCGCGTTGGCGCTACCGCGTTCACCGCTGGGAGGTCACCGACACCGCGGTCTACACCCAGTCCGGCTGGCTCAGCCAGGAGCGACGGATCGCCCCCATCTCGCGGGTCCAGACGGTCGACACCGATCGCGGCCCGCTGGAGCAGCTGTTCAGGCTCGCCAACGTCACCGTCACGACAGCGTCCGCCGCCGGGCCGTTGCGCATCCACGGGCTGGACCGCGCCACCGCCGACGGCCTGGTCGCCCATCTCACCGAGGTCACGAGTCGCAGCGAGGGCGACGCGACGTGACCGTGAACGACTTTCAGCATGGCGACCGGGTGGACGAGGGCTGGCGCCGTCTGAGCGCCCGCATGCTCCTGGTGTACCCGGTCAAGGAGCTGACCCGGTACATCCCCGCCCTCGCAGGCCTGGTGGTCGCGGGGCGCTCCGTCGGTGATGGCGAGATGTGGTGGTGGGGCCCGCTGGGTGTCGTCATCGTCATTGCTCTGAGCGTGCTGCGCTGGGCGACTACGCGATACCGCATCACCCCTGAGCAGGTGCAGCTGCGCACCGGCCTGTTTCAACGCAAAACCGTTGCCGCTCCTGCAGATCGGGTTCGCTCCGTTGACGTGACAGCGTCACCGTTACACCGACTGCTGGGACTTGCGAAGGTCGACATCGGCACCGGTAGTCAACGGAGCGCGAGTGGGAGCGGAAGCGGGCTGACGCTTGACTCGCTTCCCACGGCTGAGGCGGCGGCCCTGCGCGCCGAGCTGCTGCATCGTGCCCTGCCGTCCTCCCTCGACGAGCGTGCCGGGTCGTCCCCGAGCGAGCCGGGAGGATTGCCCTCCGAAGGCGTGCCCTTCGAAGTCGTGCCTGTCGGAGACGTCCCGGCGGCGCCGGACCCTGACATCGAGCTGGTGCGGTTGGACCCGCGCTGGGTGCGCTTCGCGCCGTTCACCATGTCCGGGGTCCTGGCCGCCGCGGCGATCCTTGGCCTCGGGTGGAACCTGCTCGACCAGATGAACGTCACGCCCAATGATGTGGGACCGGTCAGGGGCTTCGTCGACCACATGGAGCAGACCGCGATCTGGCTGGGCATCCTGCAGGTGATGGCCGCCCTCGCCGGCACGGTCACTGCCCTGTCGATCGGCGGATACGTCCTGTCCTACTGGGGTTTTCGCCTCACCCGTCATGCGCAGGGCAGTCTGCACATCACCCGGGGGCTGTTGACCACCAGGGCCACCAGCATCGAGGAGCGACGGCTGTTGGGGGTGGAGCTCGGCGAGCCGCTGCTCCTGAGAGCCGTTCACGCGGCACGGCTGAGCGGCATCACGACCGGGCTGGAGTCCAAGGGCCGTGCCGACGGAGGCAGCTCCCTGTTGTTGCCGCCGGCCCCGATCACCGTGGCGCGAGCACTTGCGACCCAGATCCTGCGGGACCCTGCGCCGGTCGAGGCCTCGCTCACCGCCCATGGCCCGGCCGCTCGTCGGCGGCGCTTCTTGCGCGCGCTGCAGCCGGTATTCGTCCTGATGGTCGTCGTCGGCGTGGCCATCTGGTCGGGCGATTCCCCGTGGCTTGGTCTTGGAGTCGCGCTGACCATCCCGTTCGCGGTCCTGCTCGCAGCGGATCGCTACCGATCTCTGGGGCACGCATTGTCCGGCGGGACACTGGTCACCCAACAGGGTTCGCTCGGTCGGCGTCGTGATGTGCTCGCCTGCGACGGCATCATCGGCTGGAACTTTCGGCAGACCTACTTCCAGCGCCGCGCCGGACTGGCGACGCTGACCGCGACCACGGCAGCAGGCAGACAGCGGTATGACGTCACGGACCTGCCGCTTTCCATGGCTGTCGCACTCGGAAACCGAGCGTTGCCAGGGTTGTTGGGCGACTTCCTCAAGCCAGAGGTTCCAGGGGTTCCCGAGGCGCCCTGGGCCGCATCGCCGATTACCCTCCGATGAACGGCTATATCCAGCTGGGAAACCACATCCGTAGATGCCACTGCGGCTGCGGAATGACCTGCGCGGTGTAGATCGGATAGAAGAACGCGAAGCAGGCGACGGTGGCGATCACGAAGATCCCGGCCAGCAGCAGCCCGATCTTGCGGCGACGGGGCGAGGCTTTGGGCCCGCCGATTCCGAGCCCGAGGACGTAGGTCACTGCCAGCGCGACGAACGGCACGAACGCGACCTCGTAGAAGTTGAAGATGGTGCGGTGCTGGTAGTTGAACCACGGCAGGTATCCGCCCGCAAATCCTGCCAGGATCGCGCCGGCTCGCCAGTCGCGGCGCAACGCCCACATGAACAACAGGACGAAGATCGCGATCGCTGCGCCCCACCACAGCGTCGGGGTGCCGATCGAGGTGATCGCCTTGCTGCAGAGGTCGACCACGCATCCGTCCTTCCCCTTCTTGGGACTCTCGTAGAAGAAGGACGTCGGTCGACCCTGGATCAGCCACGACCACGGGTTGGTCCTGTACGGGTGGTCCGAGGTCACGTTGACGTGGAAGGAGTAGATCTCCTGGTGGTACTGCCAGAGCGATCGCAGGGAGTCCGGCACCCACGCGAACGTCGTTGCGTGGTGGGTAACCGCCCACTGCCGGTCGTAGGAGTCCTTGGCCGCGAACCAGCCGGTCCACGATGCGACGTAGACGGAGACGGTCAGCGTCACCATGAGCAGACCGGCATACAGCCCGTCCAGGACGATGGCGCCCCACCACCAGCGGCGCACGCCCGCCGCCCGGCGCGCCCCCATGTCCCAGAAGACGGTCATCAGAACGAAGGCGACCATGAAGAACAGGCCCGACCACTTGGTGCCCGTCGCCAGTCCGAGGCAGATGCCAGCGACCCAGCGCCAGGGACGCCAGCCGAGCCACGGGCCGAAGATCATGGCCGTATTCCGTGTGCCCTTGCCGTCCTCGCCGCCGTGCGCGTCTCGCAGCGCGCCCACCTTGCGCGCCAGCACCTCGCGGGAGTGGTCACGGTCGATCAGCAGCGCGCAGAAAGCGGCGAACGCCCAGAACATCACGATGAGGTCCAGCAGGCCGGTGCGCGAGTGGACGAAGTGCTGACCGTCGAAGGCCAGCAGGATGGCGGCGATCGTGCCGAGCAGCGTCGACCCGAACATCCGCCGGGCGGCGCGACCGATCATCAGGATCGAGATCGTTCCGAGCAGGGCGACCGAGAACCGCCATCCGAACGAGCTGGTCGCGCCGAAGATGTGCTCGCCGAGACCGATGATCCACTTGCCGACGGGAGGGTGGACGACGAGGTCGGGTTCGGTGCCGAACACGTTCGGGGTGCCGTTGGTGAACATCGCGTCCGGGCTCTTGATGCTCGCCGGCACCCGTCGCTCGTGGCCGTACTCGAAGATCGAGTAGCCCTGTTTCACGTAGTACGTCTCGTCGAAGACGAGCTGGTGAGGTCGGCCGAGCTGCCAGAACCGCAGGAATCCGCCGACAGCCGCGACGATCAGTGGCGCTACCCAGCCCCACAGGACGTCGGTGGGGCGGAAGCCGAGCAGCCGGGCGCGCAATTGCTCGGTCGACGTCATGGCCGCCATCGTATGCAGCGCAGCCGTGGATCAACACATCCACAGTCGAGGCGTCCACAGTCGAGACATCCACGGTCGAGGCATCCGCTGTCGCGCCGACCATGTCCCCTGAGAGGATCGAGGGCGTGACCAACTCCGGCGCCGGCGTCCTCGTCCTTGCAGCCACCCCGATCGGCGACCCGCGCGACGCCGCACCGCGCCTCGCGCTGGAGATCGCGACGGCCGATGTGGTCGCGGCAGAGGACACCAGGCGCTTCAAGCGCCTGTGCGGCGCGCTCGAGGTCAGGCCGACGGGGTCGGTCGTCAGCTACCACGAGCACAACGAGGCCACCCGCACCGCGGACCTCCTGGCCCGGCTTGTGGGTGGCGCACGCGTGGTGGTGGTGACGGACGCCGGTATGCCGTCCGTGTCCGACCCCGGCTATCGCCTGGTCGCCGCCGCGGTCGAAGCCGGCGTGAAGGTCACCTGCGTGCCCGGCCCGAGCGCAGTCCTGATGGCTCTGGCCGTGTCCGGGCTGCCGGTGGACCGCTTCTGTTTTGAGGGTTTCATGTCGCGCAAGGCGGGGGAGAGGCTGCGTTCGCTCCATGCGTTGGCGCAGGAGAGACGGACGATGATCTTCTTCGAGGCGCCGCACCGACTTGATGCCACGCTGGCGGCGATGGCCAAGGCGTTCGGCGCGGATCGCCCCGCGGCGGTGTGCCGGGAGCTGACCAAGACCTATGAGGAGGTCAAACGCGGGGGTCTGTCCGACCTGGCTGTGTGGGCGTCCGACGGCGTCAAGGGCGAGATCACCATCGTGGTCGGCGGCGCGCCGGCTGTGGTGACCGATCCCGAGGCGGCCGTGGCCGGCATACAGGCCCGGGTGGCTGCAGGGGAGCGGCTCAAGGATGTCAGTGCAGAGTTGGCCGCGGCGACCGGACTGAGCCGCAAGGACCTGTACAACGCGGCGCTGGCCGCTCGGCGCTCGCCTGCCGACGTGACCCCAGACGTGACGTGACCCGAGGTGCGCGACGGCCTTCAGGCTTGGGTTGAGACCTTCGTGGCAACCGCTGCTGCGGCGGCGCGGAGAGCCGGGTCCGTGTTTGACGATCGGCCGTCGATGAACCCCGCTTCAGCCACGGTGACGACCGTGCCTGTCTGAACCGAGGCGTATCCGGAGACCGGCATCTTCGCCGGCGCTCCGGGGTAGGTCATGCCATCGCGCAGCAGGTCGTTGAGATTGCCCGTTCCGTTGCCGTCCAGGACCCGTTTGACCGAGGCCGCTGCCTCGCTGGTAGTCATCTGTATCCGTGACACGACGAAGAGCACCGGTCGGCCGCCGACCTCACCGGTCGCGAGCAATCTCGTTGCCTTCAGGCAGTTCTCAGCCTTGAACGAGACCTGCGTCTTGCCGCGCGAATGGCCTGCGCAGTCCGTGATCGCGTCAGTGACCTTGACGACATAGCCGGCTGGCGCCGCTGCCTGGACGGTGGGCGCGGGGGGTGTCGCAGTCGAGCCGGACGGACGTGACAGGGCCACACCGCCACCGACCAGGAGAACGACAAGGACACCGGCGACGGCCAGAGTCGACCGCGACGGCGGCCATGTGGTCAGGCGCGACGGCAGCCGCGTCGTCATCCGGGACGGCGACCACGCCATCATCCGGGACTGTGGCCGAATGGCGGGGGGCGGCGTCACGTCGTCCGGTGGTGAGGTCGGGGCGGCGGGCGGTGCTGCGACAGGGGTGACGGGCGGTGCTGGAATTTGGCGGGTGGGCGTCGGAGGCGCCTGTGCCATCGTGGCGTTCGGAGGGGCAACGGATGAAGGACGTGGTTTGGCCTTGGCCTCCGTGGTTCGGCGTACCAGCTCGGCAATATGGGCCGCGGACTCGTCGGCCTCAGAGATGTGCACGGCCGGGGCCGGCACCTCGTGTGCGGGGTCGACAGAGGAGTCGCTGGGCTGGTTTTGATCTGGCTCGAATCGGGACATTACTGTCCAGCATGACGGCAATTACGGCTTTGCTCCAACTTCACCAGTGCTCACGCAGGCCATTTTCGGCATGAGCTCAGCTGGCGCCGACCCAGCGATACTCGACCTCGGGCCGCCCGGCACCGCCGTACCGCGACCGCCGTACGACGAGCGCGGAGTCGGCGAGATGCTCTAGATAACGACGCGCGGTGACTCGTGATGCGCCGACCTTTGCGGCGACCTCGGCTGCCGAAAGACCCTCGTCAGAGGGGCGCAGCACGGCGACGACGGCGTCCATGGACTCGAGGCTCATGCCCTTGGGCAGGCTGCTGGGGTCGGTGCCTCGCAACGTGGCCAGCGCCCGGTCCACCTCATGCTGCCCGCTCGCGACGTCTCCCTCGAGCTGGTGACGATAGGCGGCAAATCGTTCGAGCTTGTCCCGCAGGGCGGCGAACGTGAACGGCTTCAAGAGGTACTGCACGACGCCCTGTGAGACGGCGGCGCGGACCACCTCGAGGTCACGGGCGGAGGTCACCGCGATGACGTCGGCTCGGTGACCCGCCGTCCTCATGGCGCGCACGACATCAAGGCCGTGCAGATCGGGCAGATGCATGTCGAGCAGCACCAGGTCGACCGCCGACGTGGGGTCGCCCAACACCCGGATCGCCCCCGCACCGTCATGCACCACGGCGCGTACGACGAACCCGGGGATCCGCTCGAGGTAGGCACGATGCGCATCGGCTGCGACCGGCTCGTCCTCGACGATCAGGACGCCGATGTCCTGACCGGTCTCGACGTCGTTCTCGCTCATGGGGCGACGCTCTCGACGGCCAGGGGCAACCGAATGGTGAAGACCGCACCGACGAATACCGAGGTGCCGGCCGCAGCCGCGGCCGACGCTGAGGCGCCACTCGCGACGCGTCCGTAGACCGGGTTCCCGACGTGGCTGACGTCGACCGTGCCGTGATGGCGATGGGCCGCCTGGCCGACCAATGCCAGTCCGAGGCCGTGCCCGAGCAGTCTGCCGTCGGTCTTGGTCGACCAGCCCCGAGTGAAGGCGCGCGCTGCGGACGCGGTGTCCAGGCCGGCGCCGGAGTCGCTGACCTGCAGCACCAGGTCGCTCGAGATGCCGGATGCGGATCGACTGTCCTCGAGCCAGCTGCTGAAGCCGACCCGCCGCGGACCCGGCGCCGCGGCCGCAGCGTCGATCGCGTTGTCAAGCAGGTTGCCGACCATCGTGACCAGGTCTCGGGCGGGGATCACGCCCTCGGGGACAGCGCTCTCCGGGTCGACCTCAAGCTCGACCCCACGCTCGTTGGCCTCGGCCGCCTTGCCCAGCAGCAGCGCTGCCAGAACCGGCTCGTCGACGGCGCCGACGACCAGGTCGGTGAGCTGCTGGGCCAGAGCGAGCTCGGCCGTGGCGAAGGTCAGCGCCTGGTCGGTGCGCCCGAGCTCGATCAGGCTGATCACGCTGTGCAGTCGGTTGGCGGCCTCATGAGCCTGCGAGCGCAGCGTGTCAGCCAGCCCGCGCGCCGAGTCCAGCTCGCCGGTCAGTGCCTGCAGATCGGTGTGGTCGCGCAAGGTCAGCACGGTGCCGAGCTCACGCCCCTCCCAACGGGCCGCTGCCTGGTTGACGACGAGAACCCGGCTCGAGGTGAGATGGATGGCGTCGTCCACCTCGCGACTGCCCTCAAGTGCTTCGGTCATCGGCGCGGGCAGCCCGAGCTCGTCGAGCCGGCGCCCGGCCCAGTCCGCTGGAAGGTCGAGCAGCCGGACCGCCTCGTCATTGGCCAGCAACAGCCGCCCGTCAAGGTCGAGGAGCACCAGCCCCTCGCGGACAGCGTGCAGGACCGCGTCGTAGAACTCGTACATGCTGGCCAGCTCGTCGGGCGCCAGGCCATGGGTCAGACGGCCCAGCCGACGCGCAATGAGGGCGGAACCAGCCGCGGCCAGCAACAGCGCGACGATCCCCGCAGCCACCAACATGGGCACTTGCTGGGACAGCTCGCGTGAGATGTTGGCGCGGGTGACACCTACGGACACCAGCGCGAGCACCGGCCCACCGCCGGCGCGAACCGGCACAACAACGCGTTCGGACGGACCGAACGAGCCGCCATACGTCTCGAGCACCACGCCTCCTGCGACTGCGGCGTCGATGTGGCCGCTGAACGTCTTGCCGATGAGCTCGGGCTTGGGGTGGGAGTAGCGGATTCCTTTGGTGGTCATGACGACGACGAAGTCCACGCCGGTGTCGCGGCGAACCTGCTCCGCGTAGGGCTGCAGGACGGCGGACGGGTTCGCGTCGGGCGCGGTCACCTCCGATCGCACCAGCGGGGACGCCGCGACGCTCCGGGCGACGGCGAGAACCCGCTCGGCGGTTGTGTCCTGGCTGCGCTGGCGGGCCTGCAGGTATGCCGCAGCGCCTCCGGCCATCACCACGACCGCGATGACGACCACCTGCAGCGCGAAGAGCTGGTGCGCCAGGCTCCATGCTCTCGGGTGCAGGCGGGGACTCACTGCACCATTGTGCGGTCTGATGCCGTTCCGTGCCGGTTTGGTGACATTCCGGCCGGCCTGATGACATTTCCCGCGGTCCGATGGCGTTTTCGTGCGGTTTCGCTGCACTCTGACGAATCTGTCGCCGGCGAACGTAATGAACACAACGTTGACGGTGATCGGCAACGTGGCGACCCTCAAAGGCAATCCATTGCCAGCCATCAGGAGGTACATCGTGTCCAGATCCGGAGCAGCGTTGCTGCCGGGTTCCACGCCGCCCGGCCCCCCGTCTTCCGCGAAACGAGCCCCACGCGACAAGACTCAGTGGCTCTACATGGCGGTGATCGTGGCAGCACTGCTGGGGATCGCGGTCGGCTTCGTCTTCCCGGGCAAGGAAGGCTTCGCGGTCGGGCTCAAGCCGCTCGGCACCGGCTTCGTGAACCTGATCAAGATGATGATCACGCCGATCATCTTCTGCACGATCGTGCTCGGCATCGGTTCCGTCCGTAAGGCTGCCAGCGTCGGCAAGGTCGGCGGCATTGCCCTGGGCTACTTCACGTTGATGTCGACCTTCGCGCTCGGGATCGGCCTGGTCATTGGCAATATCGTCAAACCCGGCTCGGGACTTCACCTGACCGCTGCGGTCGCCAAGAGCGGGCAGGCCCAGTCGAAAGGGACGGGCGGGGAGACCTTTCCCGAGTTCCTGCTCAGCCTGATCCCCGACACACTGGTTTCGTCGCTGACCACAGGCAAGGTGCTGCAGGCGTTGTTCGTGGGGTTGCTCGTCGGTTTCGCGTTGCAGTCGATGGGCAAGGCCGGGGTGCCTGTGTTGACCGGCATCGGGCACCTGCAGAAGCTCGTCTTCAAGGTCCTCGCGATGGTCATGTGGGTGGCACCGGTGGGTGTGTTCGGCGCCATGGCGGCAATGGTCGGCGCGACCGGGACCGATGCGTTGCTCAGTCTCGGCAAGGTGATGCTCGCGTTCTACGCCACCTGCGCCCTGTTCATCTTCGTGGTGCTCGGCACGGTTCTGCGAACCACGACCGGCATCTCGATCTTCCGGCTGCTGAAGTATCTCGGCAGGGAGATCCTGCTCATCGTCTCGACGTCATCATCCGAGACCGCGCTTCCCCGGCTGATCGGCAAGATGGAGCACCTCGGCGTCGGGCGCCCGGTCGTGGGCATCGTGGTGCCGACCGGGTACTCGTTCAACATGGACGGCACAGCGATCTATCTGACCATGGCCTCTCTGTATGTGGCCGAGGCGATGGGCAAGCCGATGGCGATCGGTGAGCAGATCTCGTTGATGATCTTCATGATCATCGCCTCCAAGGGCGCGGCCGGGGTCAGCGGCGCTGGTCTGGCCACCCTGGCCGGCGGGCTGCAGTCGTTCCGCCCGGACCTCCTGGACGGGGTAGGTCTGATCGTGGGGATCGACCGGTTCATGAGCGAGGCTCGGGCGGTCACGAACTTCACCGGCAACGCCGTCGCGACGGTCGTCATCGGCAGCTTGACCGGCGACTTCGACAAGGGGCGGGCTGAGCGAGTGCTCTCCAGGCAGGACCCCTTCGACGAGGCCGCGTTCGCTGCCGGTGACGATCACGGTGGTGGCGCCTTCGATGACGAGCTGGCCGACATGGACGCCGACGTCACCGACACCCGGGCACTGCCGGTAGGAGCCGGCCGCTGACGAGCCATCAGCCGTCTGGTCGGTAAGCCGTCTAGGGTTTGACGAATGCTGCAGCCATCAGAGGACTCCTGGCCCCAGGGCTTTCGCATCCACACGGGTCACGCCGGCTTGCAGGACGACGACCGTGACGACGTGGCGATCCTGGTCTCGACCGTGCCGGCCATCAGCGCGGCGGTGTTCACCCGGTCCCGGTTCGCCGGTGCCAGCGTCGAGCTCAGTCGCGAGGCCGCTCGATCAAGGATTGCCCGCGGGGTGGTGGTCCTGGCTCGCAACGCCAACGTTGCGACCGGGGCCGCCGGGCTCGCGGACGCGGTGGAGATCCGTGACCGGGTCGCCTCGATCATCGGCATACCGGTGGAGGAGCTGTTGATCGCCTCCACCGGAGTGATCGGCCGCCGCTACCCGATGGCCGCGGTGCGCAAGCATCTGGACAGCCTGCAGTGGCCCTTTGAGGAGTCGGACTTCGCGGCGGCTGCCCTCGCGATCATGACCACCGACACGCGCCTCAAGCTGCACACCGCCCGGGTCGGCGAGGCCCGGATCGTGGGTATCGCCAAAGGTGTCGGCATGATCGAGCCGGACATGGCCACCATGCTGGCCTTCGTGTGCACCGATGCTGCGATGGATCCGGAGCAGCTGGACGCGACGTTCCGCGCAGTGGTCGACCGGACGTTCAACTCGGTGAGCATCGACTCGGACACCTCGACCAGTGACACGGCAGCGATCTTCGCCAACGGGCTGGCGGGTGCAGTCGATCCGGTGGCCTTCGAGGATGCGTTGTCCCAGGTCTGTCTCGCGTTGGTCCGTGACATTGCGTCCGACGGCGAGGGCGCTGGGCGGTTGATCGTCGTCGACGTGGACGGTGCCCGGGACGGCGCACAGGCCAAACGGGTGGGCAAGTCGATCGTCAACTCACCGCTGGTCAAGACGATGGTGCACGGTAGTGACCCGAATTGGGGGCGGGTCACGATGGCCATCGGCAAGTGCCAGGACGACCTTGACATCGATCCCGAGCGGGTGCGCATCGCCTTTGGCGGGATCGAGGTATACCCCGATGAGGCGGGCGGTGCCGCGCTGGAGGCGGTGGAGTCCCACCTGCGACTGGATGAGGTCCGGATCGGTGTCGACCTTGGCATCGCGGACGGCACCTGGACCGTGTACGGGTGTGACCTCACCGAGGACTACGTGCGGCTGAACTCCAGCTATACGACCTGACGGTCACACGGTCACACGGTCACACGAGCTCGCGTCGACCCGCTGCCCTGCCGTCAGCTGTGCACGCCGGCTTCAGCAGCGAGCTTGAGGTTGGCCAGGGTCTTCTCCATGCCCCGTTGGTTGGTCCTGGCGCGAGGGCCGAACACCTTGTCTGCAGGTCCGGCGTACCAGCCGGGTCGCCGGTCGGTCCACTCCTCGACGACCGTGCAGGACGAGGGATCGTCGTCGTCGGGAACGATGAAGTACTCCCAGCGGGCAATCTTCAGCGGCCCGAAGTGGATCTCGAAAGCCAGGTGGCGACCGCGCTCGGCGATGACGACCTCGCCCTGGGTCATCCACTGGACCGACCCGGCCCTGTTGTAGCCCAGGAACTGGGCACCCTTCGCGGCATGGTTGGCACCACCCCGCCACGCGACCCGCTCGCACTCGGGCGACCACTCGCCCATACGGGGTAGGTCGGCGACAAGGTCATAGACACTGTCTGCGGTTGCGGCAACGGCAAGGGACTCGCGGACGTGGGCCATGGCCGAATCCTCGCATGGGAGAAACGACTCGCGGTCGCCCCCTAGGATTCAGCACATGAGCAAGGTCCTGTCTGCTGTCGCCTGGCCGTACGCAAACGGCCCGCGTCATATCGGCCACGTGGCCGGATTTGGTGTGCCCTCTGACGTTTTCAGCCGTTACATGCGGATGGCCGGCCACGACGTCCTGATGGTGAGCGGCACCGACGAGCACGGCACGCCGATCCTGGTGGCGGCCGACGAGCAGGGGGTGAGCCCCAAGGAGCTGGCGGACAAGAACAACCGCGTCATCGTGGAGGACCTCGCCGGCCTGGGTCTGTCCTACGACCTGTTCACTCGTACGACGACCCCGAACCACTACGCCGTCGCGCAAGAGATGTTCACGACGGTCCACGCCAACGGCTACATGGTCGAGCAGACCACCAGCGGTGCGATCAGCCCGTCGACCGGCCGCACACTGCCGGACCGCTACATCGAGGGAACGTGCCCGATCTGCGGCTACGCCGGGGCCCGTGGCGACCAGTGCGACAACTGCGGCAACCAGCTTGACGCGACCGAGCTGGTGAACCCGCACAGCAAGATCAACGGCGAGACCCCGGTGTTCGTCGAGACCCAACACTTCTTCCTCGACCTGCCGGCGTTGGCGGAGGCGCTCGGTGAGTGGCTCGACGAGCGCGAGGCGTCGGGCACCTGGCGCCCCAACGTCATCAAGTTCAGCCAGAACATCCTCAAGGACATCCGGCCGCGGGCGATGACACGCGACATCGACTGGGGCATCCCGATCCCGCTGGACGGCTGGCGTGACCAGCCCAAGCGACTCTATGTCTGGTTCGACGCCGTCATCGGCTATCTCTCAGCATCGATCGAGTGGGCCCGCCGGACCGGCAAACCCGAGGCCTGGCGCGACTGGTGGAACGACACGGACGCCCTGTCCTACTACTTCATGGGCAAGGACAACATCACCTTCCACTCCCAGATCTGGCCGGCCGAGCTGCTGGCCTACGACGGATTGGGCGACAAGGGTGGCAAGCCGGGACCGTATGGCGTCCTGCAGCTTCCGACCGAGGTGGTGAGCTCCGAGTTCCTCACCATGGAGGGCAAGCAGTTCTCGTCCAGTCGTGGCGTCGTGATCTACGTCCGCGACATCCTCGAGCGCTATCAGCCCGACGCCTTGCGCTACTTCATCTCGGCGGCCGGTCCGGAGAACCAGGACAGCGACTTCACCTGGGCCGAGTTCGTCAAGCGCACCAACGGTGAGCTCGTCGCCGGCTGGGGCAACCTGGTGAACCGCACGGCCACGATGATCCACCGCAGCTTCGGCCAGATCCCCGCCGCGGCCGAGCTGAACGCCGACGACAAGGCCCTCCTGGCGACCGTCAACGAGGGCTTCGCGACCGTTGGCGCCCTGATCGAGCGGCATCGGCAGAAGCAGGCGATCGGCGAGATCATGCGGGTTGTGGCCGAGGTCAACAAGTACGTCACCGACCAGGCGCCCTTCAAGCTCAAGGCCGACGACGAACGCGAGCGGCTCGGAACGATCCTGCATGTCCTTGCCCAGGCGGTCAGCGACTGCACGACGATGCTCAGTCCCTTCCTTCCGCACAGCTGCAACCAGGTCCATCTGGCGATGGGCGGCCAGGGTGTGATCGCGCCGATGCCCCGGATCGACGAGGTCGACGATCTCGACGGTGGCGACGGCTACCCGATCATCACCGGGGACTACACAGCGACGCCGCGATGGGAGTCGCGCCCCATCACGGCGGGCACGCCGATCCCCAAGCCGTTCCCGATCTTCACCAAGCTGGACCCGTCGGTCGTCGATGAGGAGCTCGAGCGGCTCAAGCCGGAGACCGACGACGAATGACCCCACTCTTTGCTCAGTTGAGGCCGCTTTGCTCAGTTCAGGCCGGTTCTCAGCCCGGAAACGGGGTCCCAGAGCGGTTTGAACTGAGCAAAGGTGCCGAAGCGTGAGCGGCTCCGGCCGGTCCGAACCGCCACCGGCCCCGGACGCCCTGCCCATCCCGGTCGTCGACAACCACACCCACCTCGACATCGCCCGGGACGGCAGCGAGCTTCCTGACATCCAGGCCGTCATTGACGACGCGACCGCTGTCGGCGTGCCCCGCATGATCCAGATCGGCTGCGATCTCGCGAGCGCGCGGTTCACCGTCGACGTCATCGAGCGGTATGCCGCGTTGCTGGGCGGCGTGGCGCTCCACCCGAACGAGGCACCCAGGCTGCACGCCATCGGCGAGCTCGACTCGGCCAAGGCCGAGATCGAGCGGCTCGCCTCCCACCCCAGGGTCCGGGTCATCGGCGAGACGGGGCTGGACTACTTCCGCACGGCTCCCGAAGGCATTCAGGCCCAGCAGGACTCCTTCCGCTGGCACATCGACCTGGCCAAACGCACGGGCAAGGTCTTGCAGGTCCACGACCGTGATGCCCACGAGGACGTCCTGCGCATCCTGTCGGAGGAGGGGGCGCCTGAGCACACGGTCCTGCACTGTTTTTCCGGAGATATCGCGATGGCGCGTGAGTGCGTCGACCTGGGCTACCACCTGTCCTTCTCAGGGACGGTCACGTTCAAGAACGCCAGGGGGTTGCGCAATGCGCTCTCCGTCACGCCGATGGACAACCTGCTGGTCGAGACCGACGCGCCGTTTCTCACCCCTGCGCCGCATCGTGGGGCGATCAATGCGCCCTACCTCGTGCCGCTGACCGTCCGGGCGATGGCGGACGTGTTGAACGTGGATGTTCCGGCTTTGTGCACCGCACTGGCGGCCAACTCGGAGCGGATCTACGGCCGCTGGTAGTCGTCGAACAGCTGTCCGATCTTTTACCTTCCTCATGGGTGATCTATACCAAGATTTGACCTTTGAGCGTTTCGTGTGTCATGGTTGATGACTGTTGGCCGGGGTCGATGAAGCCTTGGACGACACGCACCAAGGGGTGCACGACTCAGTCGCGCGCCCCTTTTTCTTTTGTTGCGTGACGCTCCAAGCCGCGATGCCCGGATCGAGCTAGCTCTGGAGCACTGTGCGTTTTCTTCCCGTTCGGCGGGTCCCCCAAGCCGCTGTTGTCGTGTCCCTCGTCGTCGTCGCTGCCCTGGGCACCGCCGGCTTCGCCCACTTCGACAAGTCGGTGAACCTGTCCGTTGACGGCAAGACGTCCGCAGTTCACCTGTTCGGTGGTGGCAACGTCTCTGACGTGCTGGCCAACCAGGACATCACGGTCGGTCCCCATGACGTCATCGCCCCGGACCTGTCCACGCCGATCAACGACGGCCAGAAGGTTGTGGTGCGTTACGGCCGGCTCCTGACGGTCACCGTCGATGGGCAGACCAAGAAGTACTGGACGACCTCGACCACGGTCGACGGCGCGTTGTCCGACCTCGGCATCCGCGCCGACTCCGCCAAGCTCTCGGTATCGCGTTCGCAGCCCCTTGGCCGCGCCGGGCTGGCCATGTCGGTCACGACCCCCAAGGACGTCACGGTCGCGGTCGATGGCAGGACGCTGACCGCGAGGACCACCAGCGCCACCGTCGCCGAGCTGCTCGCTGAGCTCAGGGTGACCATGGGCGCCAAGGACCGCGTCACTCCGGCACTGTCTACCCCGATCACCAAGAGCGCATTCAAGGTCGCCGTCGCCCGCGTGACCCAGAAGAGCATCACGGCCACCGAGACCGTCGCCTTCGCCACCCAGCGCAAGATCGACTCCACCATGTACACGGACCAGACCAAGACGCTCAGGGCCGGACAGCCGGGCGCCAAGGTCGTCACCTACCTGGCGACTCTGGTCAACGGCAAGATCGAGAGCCGCAAGGTCACCAGCTCGCGGGTCACCACTGCCCCGGTGGCGCGCATCCTCGCCGTCGGCACCAAGGTCCGTCCCGTTGCGGCCGGCTCCACGGCCAACGCGGCGATGTGGGACCGGATCGCCCAGTGTGAGTCCGGTGGCAACTGGTCCATCAACACCGGCAACGGCTACTACGGTGGCCTCCAGTTCTCCAGCAGCACCTGGTTGTCCAACGGCGGTGGGACGTATGCCGCGCGTGCCGACCTGGCCACCCGCCTCGAGCAGATCGCCGTGGCGAACAGGTTGTACGCCGTCAGCGGGCTGTCCGCCTGGGGCTGTGCATCGGCCGCCTGACCGAACCCCATCTCGACCGAACACCTCAGATCGCGCGTCTATCGGCCTCAGATGGCCCGATTCGCGCGATCGGAGGTGTTCGGATGTGGTGGTCTTGTGGGGGCAGGAGTTCGGGAACGGGTCAGGTCAGGGTCAGGTTTCGCCCTAGGCTGCAGACATGAGTGAGAACGCCCCAGCAGGGCTGCTCGGGGCCGGTCAGATCCGTGAGCTGGCGGGCCGCCTGGGAGTTCGCCCGACCAAGCACTGGGGCCAGAACTTCGTGATCGACGCCAACACCGTCCGCCGGATCGTGCGCCTGGCCGATGTGACCCCTGACGACGTCGTGGTGGAGATCGGACCAGGCCTGGGCTCGCTCACCCTCGCGCTGCTGCCGCAGGTCGCCCGGGTCGTGGCGGTCGAGATCGACACCACTCTCGCGGCGGCGTTGCCGGGCACCGTGGCCGCGCTCGCACCGGCATACAGCGACCGGCTGGACGTCGTTGCCCTGGACGCCATGACCGTGCACACGCTGCCCGACCCCCAGCCCACCGCGCTGGTCGCGAACCTGCCCTACAACATCTCCGTGCCTGTGGTGCTGAGCTTCCTCGAGGCCTTCCCGACGCTGCGCCGCCTCCTGGTGATGGTGCAGCTCGAGGTCGCCGAACGCCTCGTGGCCCCCCCGGGCAACAAGACCTACGGCATACCCAGTCTCAAGGCCGCCTGGTATGCCGACGTCAAGCTCGCGGGGACGGTGAGCCGCACGGTGTTCTGGCCTGCACCCAACGTGGACTCCGGCCTGGTCGCGCTCAACCGGCGCGAGCCGCCGCAGACACCGGCCTCGCGCCAAGAGGTGTTTGCCTGCGTCGATGCGGCCTTCGCCCAGCGGCGCAAGACCTTGCGTGCGGCTCTGGCCGGCTGGGCAGGATCGGCGGCCAATGCTGAGGCGGCGCTGCGCGAGGCCGGCGTGGATCCGCGGACGCGCGGAGAGCAGCTCGACATCCATGCCTTCGCGGCGATCGCGGCGGCCCGATCGACCCTGGTGGGGGCATGAGCTCCGCGGCGAGGACGCCGATCGGCGTCACTGCCCGGGTCCCGGCCAAGGTCAACCTCGAGCTGATGGTAGGTCCGCGCCGTCCTGACGGGTTCCATCACCTGGCCACGGTGTTCCAGGCGGTCGGCCTCTATGATGACGTCAGCGTCGAGCTGGCCGATGACTGGGGCGTCACCGTCACCGGCCCGTACGCCGACCAGGTCCCGACGGACGACAGCAATCTGGCCATGCGGGCAGTGCGCCTGCTGGCCGGCGAGACCGGTATCGACGTCCCCGTCCACATCACCATCGACAAGGACATCCCCGTCGCGGGGGGCATGGCGGGCGGGTCGGCCGACGCCGCAGGTGCCCTCGTGGCCTGCGATGCGCTCTGGGGCCTGGGGTCCTCAAAAGCAGTGTTGGAGGAGCTGGCGGCCGAGCTTGGGAGTGACGTTCCGTTCGCCCTCACCGGAGGTACGGCGATGGGGTCGGGTCGAGGGGACCGCTTGGCGCCTGTGCTGGGTCGCGGCCGCTATCACTGGGTGTTCGCCATGGGCGACGCCGGACTCTCGACGCCCGCGGTCTATGCCGAGTGCGACCGCCTGCGGGCGACGATGCGGGTGCACGAGCCCGTGCCGTCCGCGTCGATGATGAGCGCGCTCCGCTCGGGTGACGCGGCCGCCTTGGGCAAGGCGTTGAGCAACGAGCTGCAGCCGGCGGCGATCTCGCTGCAGCCACGACTCGATGGGGTGCTCAGGACTGGCATCGAGTACGGCGCCCTGGGTGGCATCGTGTCGGGGTCCGGGCCAACGGTTGCCTTCCTGGTCGCCGACACCGAACGTGGTCTGGACCTGGCCGTTGCGCTGACCGCTTCGGGTACCGTATCCGTCGTGAAGCGGGCCGTTGGCCCCGTAGTTGGCGCTCATGTCGTCACCGGACCCACAGGACGCAGGAGTAGCTGAGCTCAGATGGCCAATCTCGTCTCGGTCGAGCGCGCCTCGTTGGCGCTCGGCACGACCCACATCCTCGACGGCGTGTCCCTCGGGGTCAGCAGCGATACCCGCGTTGGCGTCGTAGGACGCAACGGCGGCGGCAAGACCACCTTGTTGCGAGTGCTTGCCGGTCTTCAGCCGGTGGACGAGGGGCGCGTCACCATGGTCGGGACGCTGACCATCGGCATGCTCACCCAGGTCGACACCCTTGACCCTGAGGCGACGATCCGCAAGGCGGTGCTGGGGGACCTGCCCGAGCACGTCTGGGCTGGCGACGCACGCATCCGCGACATCCTCGATGGACTGCTCGGCGGCATCGACGCCCCGGACGTGGGCGGGCTCGAGGCGATCGTGGGCCCGCTGTCCGGTGGTGAGCGTCGCCGGCTCGCGCTCGCCGGCCTGCTCGCGGCCGACCCCGACCTGCTGCTCCTGGATGAGCCGACCAACCACCTCGATGTCGAAGGTGTGGCGTGGCTGGCCAATCACCTGGCCACCCGGCGTACCCGTCCGGGCACGGCCGTGGTGGCGGTCACCCACGATCGCTGGTTCCTGGACGAGGTGGCCACCACCACCTGGGAGGTCGTCGACGGCGGGGTGAGCTCCTACGAGGGCGGCTACGCGGCATACGTGCTCGCCAAGGCGGAGCGCGACCGCGTGGCAGAGGTGACGGAGGAGCGTCGCACCAACCTGCTGCGCAAGGAGCTGGCGTGGCTGCGCCGCGGTGCCCAGGCTCGTTCGACCAAGCCGAAGTTCCGGATCGACGCGGCCTACGAGCTGATCGGGGACGAGCCGGCTGCTCGCGACGAGGTGTCGCTGGTGCGTTTTGCCACGACCAGGCTGGGCAAGGATGTCGTCGACCTGGTTGACGCCACGGTGTCCTTCGGTGACCGGCGCCTGCTCGACCGGGTGACCTGGCGACTCGCGCCGGGGGACCGCATCGGCATCGTCGGGGTCAACGGTTCCGGCAAGTCCACGCTGATGCGGGCGATCTACGGGGACCTGCCGCTGTCGGCCGGCAAACGAAAGGTTGGCAAGACGGTATCGATGGCCTACCTCACCCAGGAGGTCCGAGAGCTCGACAAGTTCGACGACTGGAGGGTCATCGAGGCCATCGAGGACGTCAAGCAGTTCACCCGGCTGGGGGACAAGGACGTCAGCGCGAGCCAGCTGGCCAAGCGGCTGGGATTCAGCGGCGGCCGTCAGCAGACCCGCGTCTCCGACCTGTCCGGAGGTGAGCGTCGGCGTCTGCAGTTCCTTCGCCTGCTCATGGCCGAGCCCAACGTGCTGATCCTGGACGAACCGACCAACGACCTCGACATCGAGACGCTGACCTCCATGGAGGACGTGCTCGACGGCTGGGCGGGGACCCTGCTGGTCGTCTCCCACGACCGCTATCTGCTCGAGCGCATGTGTGACCGCCAGGTCGCGATGCTCGGCGACGGCGGGATCCGGGACCTGCCGGGCGGGGTCGAGCAGTACCTCGATCTGCGGCGGGCCGCCCGCGCTTCCTCGGCGGCATCAGGCACTTCAGCGGGGTCGGGAGGCTCGCGTGTGGCTGCCTCGCGGGCAGCGTCCACCGGGCCGTCGGCCGCAGAGCTGCGCGACGCGAAGAAGGACCTCAACCGGATCGATCGATTGCTGACCAAACTGGCCGCGCAGGAGGACAAGATTCACCTCGAGATGGCGGCCAAGGCTGCCGATCACACTGCTGTCCTGAGGCTGAACGACAAGCTTCGCGCCATCGTTGACGAACGAGAGGCCCTCGAGCTCGAGTGGCTTTCGGTAGCCGAGATCATCGGCTGACCTGGCGTTCTGGGTCGAGATTCGTCGATCCGGCGACGTTGCAGATCCGACGTTGCAGATCCGACGTTGCAGGTCCGACGTCAGAGGTCGAACGGCGACAGGAGCCGACGCAAGAGCTCCGCGAGCTGGTCCTGCTCCGCAGGTTCGAGCGGGCGGAGCAGGGTGCGTTCGCGGTCGAGCAGATCGGTCATGGCGCCGTCAACGACGATGCGGCCGGCCTTGGTCAGCGTCACCTTCACGCCGCGTCGGTCGTTCGGATCCGGGCCGCGACCCACCAGTCCACGCGCGGTGAGCCGGTCGACGCGGTTGGTCATGGTCCCGCTGGTCACCAACGTCTGCGCGACCAGCTGCCCGGGCGAGAGCTCGTATGGCACGCCGGCTCGTCGCAGCGCGGACAGGACGTCGAACTCCCAGCGCTCGAGGCCGTGCTCGGCGAAGGCCGAACCGCGCGCGCGGTCGAGGTGGCGGGCGAGTCGTGAGACGCGCGACAGGACGTGCAGCGGCGCGAAGTCGCGGTCAGGCAGCTCACGATGCCAGGCCTCGACGATGCGGTCGACGTCGTCGGCTGGGGTGGCGGACATGATCAAAGTTTACATCGAGAATCTTGATATCAAGATGGTTTAGCCGGCCAGCGCGAGGTTCTGTACCGGACCGCGTGCCCGGGAGCAGACTTGAAGGGTGTTCCGGGACCGGACCGATGCGGGGCGTCAGCTGGCTGAGCTGGTCGCCGACCGGCTTGGTTCGTCCTCGTACCCGATGGACGAGGCGCGAACCGTCGTGCTGGGGCTCCCGCGTGGTGGCGTCCCTGTGGCCGCCCTGGTGGCGAAGGCCCTGGGCGCGCCACTGGATGTGCTCGTCGTCCGCAAGATCGGTGTCCCCTGGCAGCCCGAGCTGGCGATGGGCGCGGTCGGTGAGAATGGCGCGGTGGTGCTCAATGACGACGTTGTCGCATCCAGCGGGGTGAGCCCGGACGAGCTGGACTCCTTGATTCGCAAGGCTTCGCGTGAGGTCGAGCAGGTGGTGGCCGAGCTGCGGCCGGCCGGCGGTCCTCTCGACGTGATCGGCCGGATGGTCGTCGTGGTCGATGACGGTGTGGCGACGGGAGCGACCGCTCGAGCTGCTGCAGGTGTGCTGCAGCGTCGAGGGGCAGGGCCTGTCATCCTTGCGACCGCGACCGCGCCTCCCGACACCTGCGACAGCCTGTGGTCCTGCTTCGACGATGTCATCTGCGTCGAGAAGCCGCGGTACTTCGGCAGCGTGGGGCAGCACTACGAGCACTTCGAACAGGTGAGTATCGAAGAGGTGCGCCGGTTACTCAGAGCTGCAGTGAGCTAGTTCGGTGACTTCGTCACGGTGCGCAGGGTCGGCTTGGGTTTGATCCCGGACAGCCCGTTCCAAGCCAGGTTGACCAGGTGCGCCGCGACGTCGGCCTTCTTGAACTTGCGTGAGTCCATCCACCACTGACCGGTCAACGCCACCATGCCGACCAGCATCTGCGCGTAGATCGGCGCGGTCTTGGGATCGAGCTTCTGGTGCTTGAACTCGGCCGCGAGGATGTGCTCGACCTGGGAGGCGACGTCGCTGAGCAGACTGGCGAAGGACCCCGTCGCCTGACCGGCAGGTGAGTCGCGCACCAGGATCCGGAAGCCGTCCGTGGAGTTCTCGACGTAGTCCAGCAGGGCCAGCGCCGCCTGCTCGAGGAGCACCCGTGCGTGCCCGTCGGTGCTGAGTGCCCCGGTCATGCCGTCCAGCAGGGAACGGATCTCACGGTCGACGACGACGGCGTACAGGCCCTCTTTGCCGCCGAAGTGCTCGTAGACAACCGGCTTCGAGACCCCCGCCTTGGCCGCGATCTCTTCGACCGTCGTGGCTTCGAAGCCCTTGTCCGCAAACAGTTTCCGGCCGACCTCGAGCAGTTGCTCGCGCCGCTGCTTCCCGGTCATCCGGGAACGGGCTGCTGTCGCAGCTGTGGTCTCGTGTGCTTGGGTCACCATGCCATCATGTCGAACGTCGACCTCTCTGCGGTGGTTCATTCGCTAGCGTGTGTCGGTGTGAGACATGCCCGTTGGTATGCCGCTCGCTCCCTTGCGGGTGCGGCGGCTCTTTCGATCGTTGTTGCCGGCTGTGCTGGCGAAGGCGGTTCGGCGAGCCTGAGCGCCACCCCGTCCGCGCCTGAACCGGCGTCAGCCCCGACGATGCCGGAGCCCTCGGACTCCATCACGTCGACGACCCCAAGTCTCTCATCGTCCACCCCGACCCGTGTCGGGTCGTCGAAGCCATCAGCCACGATGGCGACTTCGGCGGTGCGGCCCGCGCCCATCGCGCCTGCACCGGCCGCCATACCGACGATCGTCGCCGCGCCGGGCGTCACGAGCACGTCGTCGCTGCATCTGGTGCCGATGTACATCGCCTTCCCTCAGCACCGCAAGGACGAGATGGCGCAGTACTCCTTGCGACACTACGGCGTCAGCTCCTGGCAGCTCAGCCCGTCGATGATCGTCCTGCACTTCACCGAGTCCGATACGGCGTCGTCGGCTCGCAACACGTTCGCGAACGACTCTCCCAACCTCGGGGAGCTGCCTGGCACGTGCGCGCACTACATCGTGGCCCAGAACGGGGACGTGTGGCAGATCGTGCCGACGAACATCCGATGCCGGCACGTCATCGGCCTGAACGACCGGGCGATCGGCATCGAGATGGTTCAGCGAACCTACGGACACAGCTCGACGTGGGCCGATCAACAGATCCTCGGTCGACCAGCTCAGATCGGAGCGGTGCTGGCTCTGATCCGCTCGCTGCAGCGCAGATACGGCATCAGCTCGGGCAACGTCATCGGTCACGCCATGGCCAACCAGGCGCCACAGTTCCGGGACCTCGAAGGGTGGCGGAACGACCACACCGACTGGCAGACCCAGGATGCTCTCGAGGTGCGCCGCCGCCTGGCGGCAATCCGCTGAGACCTCTGCACTCCAATACCGGCGCTCCGGCGATTCCGTGTCGGCTGTCACGGTCCACTACCCTTGCCGAAGCCCCGCGCGAGCGGGCGTTCCCCGGTTGGTCTGCTGGCAGGGCCCGCCTGACTTTGAATCAGGATTAGCGACGAAGGTTCGATTCCTTCCCGGGGAGCCGTTCAACCCACATCTGGCCATTGCTCATTTCAAACTGCTCTTGGCGCCGATCTTTGGTCCAAGAACCGGCCTGAGCTGAGCAAGGCGGTCTGAAATGAGCAAGGGCGGTGTTGGCAGGTATCATGAGGCCGGCAGCCCACCCCAGTTTGCAGCACGACTTTCCCCTCGCGGGCTGAGATGGCAAGGGTGCGTTCGTCAGCACCGACTCCGACCATTCAGGAGCTCATACGCGTGACCATGTCCCGCCCGGCCGCTGTCATCGTCCTCGCCGCAGGTGAGGGCACCCGGATGAAGTCGGCCACCCCCAAGGTCCTGCATGCGATCGGGGGGCGCACCCTGCTCGGCCATGCGATCGCCGCCGCGCGAGGCGCGGATCCCCAGCATCTTGCCATCGTGGTCCGCCACGGACGCGAGCTCGTGGCCGCCCACATCGCCACGGTCGACGCCGATGCGATCATCGCCGACCAGGACGAGGTCATGGGCACCGGCCGGGCCACCGAGTGTGCACTCGACGTGCTGCCGGCAGACCTCGAGGGAACGGTGTTGGTGACGAGTGGCGACGTGCCCCTGCTCACCGCTGAGACCCTGCGTGGGCTGTTCGAGGCGCACGTTGCGAGTGGTAGCGCCGCCACGGTGATCACTGCGACGTTGCCCGACCCATTCGGCTATGGCCGCATCGTTCGCGCCACAGACGGCTTGGTCGAGGGCATCGTTGAGCAGAAGGACGCCACCGCCGGACAGCTGGAGATCACCGAGATCAACTCCGGCCTCTACGCGTTCGACGCCCCGGTCCTGCGCAAGGCGCTGGCCCAGGTGGGCACGGACAACGCGCAGGGCGAGAAGTACCTCACTGACGTGCTGGGGATCGTCCGCGCCGAAGGCCTCAGGGTGAGCGCGCATCTGGTCGAGGACGTGTGGCAGACCGAGGGTGTCAACGACCGTGTTCAGCTGGCGCGGCTCGGTGCCGAGCTCAACCGCCGGATCGTCGAGCGCTGGATGCGCGCCGGAGTGACCGTCGTCGACCCGGCGACGACGTGGATCGACGCTGACGTCACGCTCGGCCGCGACGTGACGATCCACCCGCAGACCCAGATCCACGGCGCCAGCACGATCGGTGACGATGTCGTCCTCGGACCCGACACCACGCTCACCGATGTCGAGATCGGCAACGGCGCGTCCGTCATACGCACGCATGGGTTCTCGGCCATCATCGGCGCCGGAGCCATGGTCGGGCCCTTCTCCTACCTTCGCCCGGGCACCGACCTCGGCGCCGAGGGCAAGATCGGTACCTTCGTCGAGACCAAGAACGCCCAGATCGGCGCCGGGTCCAAGGTGCCGCACCTGACCTATGTCGGGGACGCCACGATCGGCGAGCACTCCAACATCGGAGCGTCGAGCGTCTTCGTCAACTACGACGGGGTCAACAAGTCGCGCAGCACGATCGGCAGCCACTGCCGCACCGGCTCCGACAACATGTTCGTCGCGCCGGTGACCGTGGGCGACGGGGCCTACACCGGTGCCGGGACCGTCGTCCGTCAGGATGTCCCGCCCGGCGCCCTGGCCATCAACGTTGCGCCACAACGCAATCTGCTGGGCTGGGTGCTGAACAAGCGTCCGGGCACCGCGTCCGCGCAGGCCGCCGAAGCCGCCGAAGCCGCCGGTCAAGACTCAGCAGGCGCCGACCAAGACTCAACCATCGCTCCTGAAACCTCGATCAACGTCCCCGAAGGGAACGCCACCACATGAGCGGACTGAAGCGTACGACGGAGAAAACCCTCATGGTCTTCTCCGGCAGGGCCAACCCCCAGCTCGCCGAGGAAGTGGCCTACCAGCTGGGCACGAACCTCGTCCCCACGTCGGCCTTCGAGTTCGCCAACAGCGAGATGTACGTGCGCTACGAGGAGTCGGTCCGTGGCTCGGACGCTTTCGTCATCCAGAGCCACACCGCTCCGGTCAACGAGTGGATCATGGAGCACCTGCTCATGGTCGATGCGCTCAAACGTGCCTCGGCCAAGCGGATCACCGTCGTCATGCCGTACTACGGCTACTCGCGGCAGGACAAGAAGCACCGTGGCCGCGAGCCGATCTCGGCACGGCTGATCGCCGACCTGTTCAAGACCGCGGGCGCCGACCGGCTGATGTCCGTGGACCTGCACGCCGACCAGATCCAGGGGTATTTCGACGGACCGGTCGACCACCTCGTGGCGCTGCCCATCCTGTCGAAGTACGTCCGCAAGAAGTACGGCAAGGAACAGCTGGCCGTCGTGTCGCCGGATGCCGGCCGAATCAAGGTTGCCGAGCAGTGGTCCAAGCGTCTGGGCGACGCACCGCTGGCGTTCATCCACAAGACCCGCGACATCACCCGTCCCAACGAGGTCGTGGCCAACCGCGTCGTCGGTGAGGTCAAGGGCCGGACCTGCATCCTGGTCGACGACATGATCGACACCGCTGGAACGATCACCAAGGCGGCCGACGCGCTCCTCGAGGCTGGTGCGACCGACGTCATCATCGCGGCCACGCACGCGATCCTGTCCGGCCCCGCGGTTGACCGGCTCAAGAACTGCAACGTCCGCGAGATCATCGTCACCAACACGTTGCCCATCCCCCCCGAGCGTCACTTCGACAAGCTCACCGAGCTGTCGATCGCCCCGCTGCTCAGCCAGGCGATCCGTGAGGTCTTCGAGGACGGTTCAGTCACCAGCCTGTTCGACATGCCCAGCTGACACACCCACCGCTGACACAGCTCCACACCGATCCCGCCCAACCAACTCTGGGAGCGTTCCCGTATGCCGGGTGCACAGACCGCGCGTCCGATCCGTTTCGGCGCGGTTACCGAGCAGGCGCCGCCGTGGTCCGGCGTGGTCGAGCAGTGGCAGGAGATCGAGGCCCTGGGCTTCGACTCGGCCTGGCTGACCGATCACTTCATGGCCGGCGGCGACGACGAGGACGCCCCGATGTTCGAGGGGTGGACCGCGCTCGCCGCGCTCGCCATGGCCACCAGCCGGATCCGCGTCGGCCTGATGGTCACCGGCAACACCTACCGTCACCCATCGGTGCTGGCCAAGCAGGCGGTCACTGTCGACCACATCTCCGGAGGTCGCCTCGAGCTCGGGCTCGGCGCGGGCTGGTGGGAGCGCGAGCACGAGGCCTACGGCTTCGACTTCCCCGGGCCCGGCGAGCGGGTGGACCGGTTCGCCGAGACCCTCGACCTGCTCGAGCAGCTGCAGGCCCAGCGGCGTACCGACTTCAACGGCCACTACTACCCCACCCGTGACACACCCTTCGCGCCGAAGCCGCTGCAGTCCCCGCGCCTGCCGGTGACCATCGGGTGCAAGGGCCCTCGGATGCTCGCCCTCACCGCCGCCCACGCCGAGGTCTGGAACACCCGGGGCCCGGTCGAGACCGTGGTTCCCCGGATGGCCGCTCTCGACGAGGCCTGTCGGGCGATCGGCCGTGACCCCGCCACACTGGTCCGCTCGGTGTGGCCCTACGAAGCCTCCTTCGACTCGGTGGCCGCGATGGCCGAGTCGATCAGGGCCTATCGCGAGGTGGGCTTCACCGAGATCATCCTTGACTGGCCGGCGGAGCCAGAGCGGCTCGAGGTTCTGCGGGCGGCTGCGCGCGAGCTGTTTCCGACGCTGCGACCCGCCTGAGCGCGGGCCCTCGATCAGGCCGGTAGCCGAGATTTCCGAATGCCGTGCCGGTTCGTCTAGACTTCTCGGGTTGCCTCGGCGAGGGACACTGCATGACTGAAGCTGGTTCAGCTCGAATCAGGTGATGCAGAAGTCCGTGATCGACGCGGTGGCGCCAGACGCCCCGATCCTCCAGGGTGGAGGCGCTTGCCACGCCGGTCACCGGTGTCGTGCCGCGTCCCGCGTCGAGGCCCACCGCAGTCAGATGACAGGCCAGACCCACACGCGTATGCGCGCCACACCAGCGTGCGGATCCGCACCAAGCAACGTAGGAGAACCATGACCGACAACAAGCTCGTCGCCGAGACCCGGACCAAGTTCGGCAAGGGCGCTGCTCGCACCATCCGGCGAGAGCACAAGATTCCCGCCGTCATGTACGGCCACGGCACCGAGCCGGTCCACATCACCCTGCCGGGCCACGAGACGATGATGGCACTCAAGGTCGCCAACGTCCTGCTCACGATCGAGATCGACGGCAAGGACCAGCTGGCCCTCGCCAAGGACATCCAGCGCCACCCGATCAGGCCGATCATCGAGCACATCGACCTCGTCGTGGTCCGCAAGGGCGAGAAGGTCCACGTCGGCGTCCCGATCCACGTCGTGGGCGAAGCAGCCGTCGACACCGTTGTCTCGCTCGAGAACAACACCGTCGAGCTTGCCGTCGAGGCCACGCACATTCCTGAGCGTCTCGAGGTCTCCGTCGCGGGTCTCAAGGCCGGCACGCGGATCCACGCCAGTGACCTGGTGCTGCCCAAGGGCGCCGAACTGGTCACCGAGGCCGACATCCTGGTCGTCAACGTGACCCAGGCGATCACCGCCGAGGAGCTCGAAGCCGAGCTTGCCGCCGACGTCGCAGCCAACCTGCCCGAGGAGGCCATCGAGGCTGCCGAGGCCGAGGCTGCCGAGGCAGCTACCGAAGCCGAGGCGCCCGCTGCCGACGCCGACAAGGGCGACAAGGCCTGAGCGAACTGCCTGTGACCCGGTCCTGACACCGTCAGGACCGGGTCAACCAGCGTGTACGTCGAACCGGAATGGACGCGATGACCCCTTGGCTGATCGTCGGACTGGGCAACCCTGGACCGTCGTATGCCGGTCACCGGCACAACGTCGGCGCCATGGTGGTGGCCGAGCTGGCTGCCCGCGCCGGTGCCGGCCTGCGTTCGCACAAGGCACGTGCGGTCGCGGCTGAGGTCCGGATCGGCACCCTGCCCGGCGGCGCGCCCGGACCCCGGGCTGTCATCGCCACACCGCTCAGCTACATGAACGAGTCCGGCGGGCCGGTCGCCGGGTTGATGTCGTTCTATAAGGCTCCCGTCGAGCAGCTCGTCGTGATCCACGATGACCTCGACATCCCCTTCGCCGACGTACGGCTCAAGCTCGGCGGCGGCGAGGGCGGCCACAACGGTCTGCGCTCGATCACCAAATCGGTTGGCACCAGGGACTATCTGCGTGTTCGCGTCGGCATCGGACGGCCGCCCGGACGCATGGATGCCGCGGACTACGTGCTGCACGACTTCGCCAGCACCGAACGCAGTGAGGTGCCCTTGCTGATCAGCGACGCCGCCGACGCGCTCGAGCTGCTGGTTGCCGAAGGCCTCCTCGCGGCACAGCAGCAGTGGCACTCCCCATGATCCAGGAGCTTTGCGCACCATGAGCCTCACCCCGTTGCTTGATGTCCTTGTCACCGACCCGATCGTGCGGCGCATCCTCGCGGCGCCGATGGGCACGGGCCACGCGGCGCCACCGTCGCTGGACATCGCCGTATCCGCGGGTGCTCGTCCGCCGCTGATCGCAGCCCTCGCCGGTGCTCAGGACGGCAGCGTCCGCCGCCCGATCCTTGCTGTGACCGCCACCGGTCGCGAGGCCGAGGACCTTGTCGCTGCGCTTCGCTGCTTCCTGCCGAGTGATGTCGTGGCCGACTTCCCGAGCTGGGAGACGTTGCCGCACGAGCGGCTCAGCCCGCGTAGCGACACGGTGGGCCGCCGGCTGGCCGTGTTGCGCCGGCTCACCCACCCTGAGGCGCCGGGCACGGCATACGGGCCCCTTGATGTTGTCGTCGCGCCGGTGCGCGCCCTGCTGCAGCCGCTGGTCAAGGGTCTCGGCGAGCTGGTTCCCGTCGCCCTCAAGGCCGGCGACGAGACGCCGATGGGTGACGTTGTCGAGGCCCTTGCCGCCGCCGCGTATGTCCGAACCGACCTGGTCGAGCGTCGAGGCGAGTTTGCTGTGCGCGGAGGCATTCTCGACGTCTTCCCGCCCACCGAGGAGCACCCGGTCAGGGTCGAGTTCTGGGGGGACACGGTCGAGGAGATCCGCTGGTTCAAGGTCGCGGACCAGCGCAGCCTCGAGGTTGCCGTGCACGGACTGTGGGCCCCGCCCTGCCGCGAGGTGTTGTTGACCAAGACGGTGCGTGAGCGGGCGGCGATCCTCGCCGAGCAGCTGCCAGGGGTCGCCGACATGCTGGGCAAGGTGGCCGAGGGCATCGCCGTCGAGGGCATGGAGTCCCTTGCGCCAGCGCTGGTCGACGGCATGGAGAGCCTGCTCGACGTGCTGCCACAGGGCACCCACGTGGTCCTCACCGACCCCGAGCGGGTGCGCAAGCGGGCCTACGACCTGGTGGCCACCCGCGATGAGTTCCTCGACGCGAGCTGGTCCAACGCGGCCGCGGGCAACGCCGTTCCCATCGACCTGCACGCGATCCTGGGCAGCGCGTCGTACTGGACCTTGGACGATGTCCGGGCGCACGCGATCGAGACGGGTTGCCCGTGGTGGTCGCTGACCAGCTTCGTCAGCGACCACGAGCTGGTCGATCTGGTTGACAGCGCCGCTGAGCGTCTGACCATCGGGTCGACCGATGTCGAGGCCTATCGCGGGGACACCGAGCGTGCGGTCGCGGATCTGCGTCGCTGGGCTGACGAGGGCTGGCACACCGTCGTCGTGACCGACGGCCTCGGGCTGGCCAAACGGGTCAGCGAGGTGCTCTCCGAGCACGACATCCCCAACCGCATCTCGACCGGTGCGGTCAGGCTCGAGGAGCTTCCCGCCGGCCTCATCCAGGTGACCACCGGGGCGTTGGTGCGCGGGTTCGTCGCACCCGGCGCCAAGCTGGTGGTCGTCACCGAGTCCGACCTGACCGGCGCCAGCAGCCAGGGCACCTCCACCAAGGACATGCGCAGGTTGCCCTCACGGCGACGCAACCAGATCGATCCGCTCGAGCTTCGCCCGGGTGACTATGTGGTCCACGAGCAGCACGGCGTCGGCAAGTTCTCCGAGATGGTGCAGCGCACGGTCGGCGGAGCAGCCCGCGAATACCTCTTGCTGGAGTACGGCTCGAGCAAGAGGGGCCAACCGGCCGACCTCCTGTTCGTGCCGACCGACCAGCTCGACCAGATCACCCGCTATGTCGGCGGCGAAGCCCCCACCCTGAACAAGCTGGGCGGCGCGGACTGGGCCAAGACCAAGGGCCGGGCCAAGAAGCACGTCAAGCAGATTGCCGGTGAGCTGATCCGTCTCTACAGCGCCCGGATGGCCACCAAGGGTCACGCCTTCGGGCCGGACACCCCGTGGCAGCGCGAGCTGGAGGACGCCTTCGTCTACGTCGAGACCCCTGACCAGCTGAGCAGCATCGACGAGGTCAAGGTCGACATGGAGCGCGAGGTCCCCATGGACCGGCTGATCTGTGGCGACGTCGGCTATGGCAAGACCGAGATCGCGGTACGCGCGGCGTTCAAGGCCATCCAGGATGGCAAACAGGCCGCGATCCTGGTGCCGACGACCCTGCTCGTGCAGCAGCACTTCCAGACGTTCTCGGAGCGCTACGCGCCGTTCCCCGTGGTGGTCAAGGCGCTGTCGCGATTCCAGTCCACAGCCGAGGCCAAGAAGGTCGTGGAGGGGCTGGCCGACGGCACTGTCGACCTGGTCATCGGCACGCATCGGTTGCTGTCGGACGAGATTCGTTTCAAGGACCTCGGGCTGGTGGTGGTCGACGAGGAGCAGCGTTTCGGTGTCGAGCACAAGGAACAGCTCAAGCGGATGCGCACGGCCGTTGACGTCCTGGCGATGTCGGCGACGCCGATCCCACGCACCCTCGAGATGGCCGTCACCGGCATCCGCGAGATGTCCACGATCGCCACGCCGCCCGAAGAACGCCATCCCGTCCTGACCTTCGTCGGCCCCTATGACGAGAAGCAGATCATTGCCGCCATCCGGCGCGAGCTCCTGCGCGAGGGCCAGGTGTTCCTGATCCACAACAAGGTGTCCTCCATCGAGAAGGCCGCCGCCAGGATCCGTGAGCTCGTGCCCGAGGCGCGGATCGCCACCGCCCACGGCCAGATGGCCGAACACCGGCTCGAGCAGGTGGTCGTCGACTTCTGGGAGAAGCGCTTCGACGTCCTGGTCTGCACCACGATCATCGAGACGGGCCTGGACATCTCCAACGCCAACACCCTCATCGTCGAACGGGCCGACGTGCTCGGCCTCAGCCAGCTCCACCAGCTGCGCGGTCGGGTGGGACGTGGTCGTGAGCGCGCCTACTCCTACTTCCTCTACCCGCCGGAGAAGCCGCTCACCGAGACCGCGCACGACCGACTCGCCACCATCGCCAGCCACACCGACCTCGGCGCCGGGATGGCGGTGGCCATGAAGGACCTCGAGATCAGGGGTGCCGGCAACCTTCTTGGCGGTGAGCAGTCCGGCCATATCGCCGGCGTCGGGTTCGACCTCTACATCCGGCTGGTCGGCGAGGCGGTTGCGGACTATCGAGATGACGGTGGCGAGAGTACGCCCACGGAGATCAAGATCGAGCTGCCCGTCGATGCGCACCTGCCTCGCGAGTACATCCCGGGCGAGCGGTTGCGGCTCGAGGCGTACAAGAAGCTCGCGACGGTCCAGGACGCCGCAGGGCTGGTCGAGATCGAGGCAGAGCTGCAGGATCGCTACGGCGCTCCGCCCGAGCCGGTGCGCAACCTGCTCGAGGTGGCCCGCCTGCGCACCGTGGCACGCAAGGCCGCAGTCGGCAACATCAGCGTCCAGGGAAAATACGTGCGGTTCGGGCCGATCCACATGCCGGAGAGCCAGCAGCTTCGGCTCCAGCGGCTTTACCCGGGCACGCTGATCAAGGAGTCTGTCCATACGATCTTGGTGCCCGTGCCGATGACGGCCAGGGTGGCTGGTCAGCCGTTGCGGGACACTGCTGTCCTTCGGTGGGCGATCGACCTGATCCAGGCCGTCCTGCTGGACAGCGTGGCTGACGCGGCGCGTGTGGCAACGAAGCAGAACTGACGAGAGGAACGGCCTTGACGCTTTCACAACACCCGAAGACTCTGGCGCTCGTGATCGGCGCGAGCCTGGCGCTGTCCGGTTGCGGAACGCAGCAGCCCAGCGCCGCGGCGATCGTGAACGACACCGTCGTCCGCCACCAGGACACCGTCATCAGCGACGCGGACGTACAGTCCGTCCCGCTGGAGCTCAACGCGCTCGCGCAGAGTGGGCAGGAGCTCAAGGTGAGTGACGCGCTGCTCAGCCTGATCCTGGCGCCGTACGTCCTCGACGAGGCGAAACGCGTCGGCAAGACCGTCTCCGTCTCCGAGGCGCGCACGGTCGTCGCCAAGGTGGCCAACCCCTCGCCCTCGACGATCGCGTTCGTCGAGATGCAGCTCTCGCTCCAGAAGCTTGACCAGGCCAGCAAGACCCGGATCGTGGACCAGCTGGGCAAGGTCAAGATCACGGTCAACCCGCGGTACGGCGCCTTCGACGTCACGCAGATTGCGCTGACCCCCATAGCGCCGAACTGGATCAAGCCGACCGCGCCATCGCCGGCCAAGTGAGCGCCGACCAAATGAACGACGGAGACGTGACGGCTCATCGGCTCACCCTGCTGCTCAGTACCCCGCGTATCGCCCCCGGCCTGTTCACCCGTGACGCGTGGACAGCGTTGGCGAACGCGGTTCACGTCTTCACCCGGGATGAGGACGAGACCCAGCTGATCGCCATACAGGAGTCGGGTATTCCGGCCGTGCACCTTGGCGAGATGTCCCCGGTCGCGCTGACCAAGCTCTTGCTCGACCGAACCATCGACGGTGAGGTGGTCTGGGTCGGTTCGGCCGACGGCGACCCCGGTCTGACCGATGCGTTGGCCGCGGCAGTCACCGCACGTGCCGACGCGCCAGAGGTCGAGGTCGTTGTCGGCTCCTACGACGTGCCGGGCGCGCGCCTGCTCGACCTGGTCGCGGTGATGGACCGTCTGCGTTCGGCAGATGGCTGCCCCTGGGACGCGGAGCAGACTCACGAGTCTCTCGTGCCGTACCTCATCGAGGAGACCCACGAGCTGGTCGAGGCCATTGAGTCCGGGGACCGCATGCACATGGCAGAGGAGCTCGGCGACGTCCTGTTGCAGGTGTTCTTCCACGCGCGGATCGCGCAGGAGCACCCTGACGTGCCGTTCGGGATCGACGACGTGGCCGGTGGCATCGTGGACAAGCTGGTCCGTCGTCACCCGCACGTGTTCGCCGATGGTGACGCCGAGACCTCCGAGGACGTGGCGGCCAACTGGGAGCTGATCAAGGCGGACGAGAAGCCGCACCGGAGCTCGCCCATGGACGGCATACCGGACGGCCTTCCCGCCCTCGCTCGCGCAGACAAGGTGGCCTCGCGTCTGGCTGCGGCAGGTCGGCTCGACCTGGCCCAGGGCGCGGCGGCCGGCGACGACCTCGGTTCGCGCCTCTTCGCGCTCGTGCTGGAGGCGCGTGAGCACGGTCAGGACCCGGAGTCCGCCCTGCGGGCAGCGGTTCGCGCGGTGGCCGGCCAGCTCTGACCTACCCCAGCGGGGTCGGTTTCTGTGCTGCGGGTCGGTGATCGGCACATGGTGGAACTGCGGATAGGCTCGGGCCGTAACTATTCGGCATACCGCAGGAGAGTCTGATGGCGATCATTGAGGCAGTAGGCGCACGCGAGGTTCTGGATTCGCGTGGCAACCCCACCGTTGAGGTCGAGATCGCTCTCGACGACGGCACCATGGCACGGGCGGCGGTTCCCTCGGGCGCCTCGACCGGGGCTTTTGAGGCGGTTGAGCGCCGCGACGGCGACCCCAAGCGTTACGGCGGCAAGGGTGTTGAGCAGGCTGTCGACGCTGTCCTTGACGAGATCGGCCCGGCGCTCATCGGCTTCGAGGCCAGCGAGCAGCGGCTCATCGACCACGAGATGCTCACCCTCGACGGCACCCCCAACAAGGGCTCCATGGGCGCGAACGCCATCCTCGGGGTCTCGCTGGCAGTGGCCCGCGCGGCAGCCGAGTCGGCGAACCTGCCGCTCTTCCGCTACATCGGCGGCCCGAACGCGCACGTCCTGCCGGTCCCGCTCTTCAACATCCTCAACGGCGGGTCGCACGCCGACTCCAACGTTGACATCCAGGAGTTCATGATCGCCCCGATCGGTGCGCCGAGCTTCAAGGAAGCGCTCCGCTGGGGCGCCGAGGTCTATCACGCGCTGAAGTCCGTCCTGAAGGAGCGCGGGCTGTCCACCGGGCTGGGTGACGAAGGCGGCTTCGCGCCCAACCTCGAGAGCAACCGCGCAGCCCTCGACCTGATCCTCGTGGCGATCGAGAAGGCCGGCTACCGGCCCGGCGCCGACATCGGTCTCGCGCTCGACGTGGCCGCCTCCGAGTTCTACAACGACGGCGTCTACACCTTCGAGGGCCAGAGCCGCACCGCTGCCGAGATGACGGCGTACTACGCCGAGCTCGTCGCGGCATATCCGCTGGTGTCCATCGAGGACCCGCTGGACGAGGACGACTGGGAGGGCTGGGCCACCATGACCGCCGAGCTCGGTGACAAGGTCCAGATCGTGGGCGACGACCTCTTCGTCACGAACCCCGAGCGCCTCGCCCGCGGTATCGCCGGCAAGGCCGCGAACTCCATGCTGGTCAAGGTCAACCAGATCGGCTCCCTGACCGAGACCCTCGATGCCGTCGACATGGCCCACCGGGCTGGCTTCAGCTGCATGATGAGCCACCGTTCCGGTGAGACCGAGGACACGACGATCGCCGACCTGGCCGTGGCGACGAACTGCGGCCAGATCAAGTCCGGTGCCCCCGCCCGGTCCGAGCGCGTGGCCAAGTACAACCAGCTGATGCGTATCGAGGAAGAGCTGGACGACGCCGCGCGCTATGCCGGTGCTGACGCCTTCCCCCGTTTCAGGGGCGCGACGACGACGACGACTGCTGCCGCGGCTGACGAGGGCTGAGCAGGCCCCAACCAGTGGCGACCCCGCGACGACCGGTCAGTGCGCCGAGAGCCCCTCGGCGTACTACCGCGTCGCGCGCCGGCAGTGCCGCGTCCGCGAGGCCGGCAGCGTCACGTCCGGCGGCCCGCCCGGCCGCGGCTGCTCGTGGCCGTCGCGCGTCGGGAGACCTGCACAAGTCGAGGTCCTTCGGGCGCACGGCCGTCCTCTCGGCGATCTTCGTGATGCTCGCGGTGACGCTCATCCCGACCTTGCGCTCGACTCTGAGCCAACAGAGCGAGATCAACGCGCTGCGCGACCACCTCGGCCAACAGCGTGAGACGGTCGCGGCGATGCAGCAGGAACAACGGCAGTGGGACGACCCGGTGTTCGTCGAGCAGCAGGCCCGTGAGCGGCTCAAGTTCGTGCGCGTGGGAGAGACGTCCTACACGGTCATTGACCCTCAAGCCGCTCCGGCCGGCAGCGGTGACCTGAAGATCGCCGCACCTGCGACGGTCGCCACCTTCGACGGTCCGTGGTACGGCCAGCTGTGGCAGTCGATGGTGATCGCTGACGCGCCGGCAAAGGTCGCGGTCAAGGCGCCGTCGAAGACACCGGCTCAGAGCAAGCCGTCGACCCCTTCCCCGACGGCCAGATGAGTGGCTCGGGCGTCGCTGCAGCCGATCTGGCGGCGGTGAAGGAGCAGCTGGGTCGTGTGCCTCGTGGGGTGGTTGCCGTCGCGCACCGGTGTCCTTGCGGCAGCCCTGACGTCCTGCGCACCCTGCCCCGACTGCCTGACGGCACGCCGTTTCCCACGACCTACTACGCGACCTGCCCGCGTCTGACCGGAGCCATCAGCACGCTGGAGACCAGCGGCATGATGCGCGAGATGACCGAGCGGCTGGGCAGCGATCCCGAGCTGGCCAAGGCCTACGTCGCTGCCCACGCGGACTATCTGCGCCGCCGTGGCGAGCTTGGCGATGTCGTCGAGATCGATGGCATCTCTGCTGGCGGAATGCCCACCAGGGTCAAGTGCCTGCATGTGCTGGTGGGCCACTCGCTGGCGGTCGGTCCGGGCGTGAACCCTCTGGGGGATGAAGCGCTCGAGGCTCTGGGCGAATGGTGGGCGTCCGGTCCCTGCGTCTCCCACGGTGACGCATGACGAGCGGTGGCTCATGACGGGCGGTGACTCATGACCCGCGTCGGGGCGATCGACTGCGGCACCAACTCGATCCGGCTCCTGATCGCCGACGTGGACCGTGACACGGGGGCTCTGACGGACGTGGTGCGGCGGGTGGAGATCGTTCGACTGGGCCACGGCGTCGACAAGACCGGCGTCATCGCGCCAGAGGCCATGGCCCGCACCTTGGCCCAGGCTCGTGACTATTCCGCACAGTGTTCACACCACGGCGTCGAGAGGGTGAGGTTCGTCGCAACCTCGGCGTCGCGGGATGCCAGCAACGCCGAGGAGTTCGTGGTCGGCGTCCGTGAGGCTTTTGCTGCTTTCGGAACTGTCCCTGAGGTCATCACCGGGCACGAGGAGGCCTCCCTCTCCTTCAGGGGTGCCACCGGGGACCTGCAGGCGGATGCGGTTGCCGGTCCCTATCTCGTGGTGGATATCGGCGGTGGGTCCACGGAGTTCGTGCGCGGGACCCACGAGGTGGAACAGGCGCTGTCGGTCGACGTCGGGTGTGTTCGGCTCACCGAGCGTCATGTGCTCAGCGATCCGCCGACGCCCTCGCAGATCGCGTCCGCGACGGCCGACATCGAGGCAGCCATTGACCGGGCTGCTGAAGTCGTCGACTTCCGGGGCATCTCGGCACTGGTGGGCTTGGCCGGGTCCGTCACGTCCGTGACCGCTCTTGCGCTGGACCTGAAGACCTACGACCCCGACAAGATCCACCTTTCGCAGCTGCCTGCGGCCCAGATCATCGACGCATGTACCTCGCTGCTGATGATGACCCGCGCCCAGCGATCCGCCCTGGGGTTCATGCACCCGGGTCGCGTCGACGTGATCGGCGCAGGTGCACTTGTGTGGCGCACCATCGTTCAGCGACTGCAGCAGGACGCCGGTATCACGAGGGTCGTGACCTCGGAGCACGACATCCTCGATGGCATCGCGCTGTCGATCGGCTGAGGTGGCCGTGCCTGAGGGGGATGTACCCGAGGTGGATGTGACCGCGGAGTCCGTGACCGCGCTCGCGCATCCGGTGACCGGACAGCTTTTCGAGTCCCCGGCGCCCCCTGGCACGGGCTGGCCCGGCGATCCAGCCACAGCGCTGACTCCGGTTGCACGGACTGCCAAACAGGTGGAACGGCTGGCAGGGAGGGCGCGGTCCCTCGCAGAGCTTGATGCGGCCATGTCCGTATGCCGTGCCTGTCCTCGCCTCGTGAAGTGGCGCGAAACCGTTGCCACTGAAGGCAAACGGGCGTCCTTTGTCGACCAGCCGTATTGGGGTCGACCGGGGCCGGGCTTTGGTGACCCCGAGCCCGCGGTCCTCGTCATCGGACTGGCGCCGGCCGCCAACGGCACCAACCGCACCGGCCGGATGTTCACCGGCGACCGCAGCGGCGACTGGATCTATGCCGCGCTCCACCGCGCCGGATTCGCCAGCCAGTCGACCAGCAGTCACAGCGGCGACGGTCAGACGCTCACCGGCGCTCGCATCGTTGCAGCGGTGCGTTGCGCGCCGCCGGCGAACAAACCGACGCCGACCGAACGGGACACGTGCGGGCACTGGCTGGACCGGGACCTGGCTCTGACGGCTCCCGGGCTGCGCTCGATGCTGGCGCTGGGAGCCTTCGGCTGGGACGCCACCCTCGCCAGCGCCCGACGACTCGGGTGGCAGGTTCCCCGCCCGAAGCCGCGGTTCACCCACGGCGCAGAGGTGACGCTGGTCACCAGCGGTGGCAGACCGATTCGACTCCTCGGCAGCTATCACGTGAGCCAGCAGAACACCTTCACCGGCAAGCTCACTGAAGCCATGCTCGACAAGGTTCTGGCCCGGCTCTGAGTCGCGATACCGTCAACGCCATGAAAGACCAGATCATCGCCGTGACCGTCCTCGGCGACGACCGGCCCGGCATCGTCGCGGACGTGACCGAGGCTCTTGCCGGACTGCATGGCAACCTCGAGGACTCGACGATGACCGTGTTGCGCGGTCACTTCACCATGGTGCTGCTCGTCCGCACCGGTGCCGGTGCGGACGCTGTCGAGGCCGCCCTGCATGCCCTGGTCGCGGACGGCTCGATGGTCGTCAACGCCCGGGTGCTCGGTGAGTCGGCGCTCCCTGCGGCTGTCGGCCCGATCTACACGCTGCGAGTGCATGGTGCGGACCGTTCGGGGATCGTGGCCGAGATCACCCGCGTCGTGGCACGCCACGGCGCCAACATCGTCGACCTGGGCACCCGCCTGGGCGCAGGGCTCTATGTCCTGACGGCAAAGCTGCAGCTGCCCAGTGAGGCTTCCGCGGCTGGGCTTGGCGCAGATCTGGAGAGCGCGGCCGATGAGCTGGGCGTCGATGTCCACTTCTCGCCGATCGACGGCGACGTGTTGTGACATCGACGACGAATTGTTGTGACGCTGCGTTGATCCCAACCGCCTGACCGGACCCAACGGCATACATTCCCGTCGCATGTGTCTGTAATCTGGCGCCTGTCCCCGTAGCCCAACGGCAGAGGCAGGCGACTTAAAATCGCTCCAGTGCGGGTTCGAGACCCGTCGGGGACACCATGGTCGGCTGCCGTGCGGGAACTTCCGGCGCCTCTCAACCTTTATTCTGATGACAAGGTCGCCCATGGGGCGGCGAGACGTTGTGGAGGAAGACGATGGCAAACCCGGTCTTTGATCGGCTCGACAGGCAGATCTCCAAGGGCGACTACGCCGGTTTCGACCGCCAGCCCTCGACCCGGGGGATGAGCGGGGGAGCCGGCGTCCAGGACAGCCTGAACTCGCAGCAGCTCCAGGATCGCTACAACCAGCCGTCCGCGGGCCCGGTGCAGATGCGGCGGGTGACCCTGGATGACGTGGTCATGAAGACCCTCGGGCTCTTCAGCATCGTGGTCCTGGTCGCCGCGGCCTCGTGGTTCTATGTGGCCGACCACACCGAGCTGAGCAAGCCGATGATGCTCGCCGGCATGTTCGGCGGGCTGGGGGTCGGCCTGGCCATCGCCTTCAAGAAGACCATCAGCGTCCCGCTGATCGTGCTCTACGCAGTGCTGGAAGGCGTTCTGGTCGGGGCGATCAGCCAGGTATTTAACACCGCGTACGAAGGCCTCGTCACCACTGCAGTGGTCGCGACGGTGTGTACCTTCGCCGGCATGCTGCTGGGCTACAAGTCCGGACTGATCAAGGTGACCAACAAGTCCCGCCGCATCTTCGGGATGGCGATCATGGGCTACCTTCTCTTCGGCCTCGTGAACGTGGTCGTAGCCTTCATGGGCTACGGCAGCGGCTTTGGCATCGGTGGCAAGGGGCCGATGGGCATTGCCATCTCCGTGCTCGGTGTCGGCCTGGCGTCCTACTCGCTGGCAATCGACTTCGACTCGGTCGATCGTGCGATCAAAGCCGAGCTTCCCGAGAAGTACTCCTGGCTGTTGGCTCACGGGTTCATCGTCACGCTGGTCTGGCTGTACCTCGAGTTCCTGCGTCTGCTCGCCCGCCTTCGCGAGTGACCGTGCCGCCTACCCCGAGGTCGCCGGTGCCAACCGAGGTCGCGACTGAGCTTCAGCGCGTGGTGGCGCGGGGGCGTCCGCTGCCGCGCGACCCCCCGCTCGCGAATGCCGGTCCCGGCCCCGCGGCCGTCCAGGAGCGGGCGGGCCGGGGTGGCCCGG
>JABBOX010000081.1 GCA_012927555.1 Phycicoccus sp. | reverse complement strand
GGAACGGGATGTGGTTGAACCAGCCGATGCGCAGATCGGGGCGGATAGCTCGCAACATCGCGGGAACCAGCTGGAGCTGGTAGTCGTGAACCCAGACCGTGGCACCGGGCGCGGCCACCTCGGCGATGGCCTGGGCGAAGCGCTGGTTGACCGTCCGGTAGGTGTTCCACCAGTTGCGGTGGAAGGACGCCGGGACGATCACGTCGTGGTAGATCGGCCACAGCGTGTCGTTGCTGAACCCCTCGTAGTACTCCGCGATCTCAGCGGACGTGAGGCCCACCGGGCGCAGAAACAGGTCGCCCTGGTGGAACGGCTCGGGGGCCGGACCGGACTCACCGGCCCACCCGACCCACGCCGCCTTGCGGCCCTCCATGACCGACTCCATGGCCGAAACCAGACCACCAGGGCTGCGTTCCCAGGTGCTCTCGCCGTCGGCATCGAAAACAAGGTCAACGGGGAGGCGGTTTGCGGCAACCACCAGATCAAACGTCGGTCCAGCAAGGGGCACGCGCAATCAGCTCCTGTCTCGGGGTGAGCTCCCAGCCTACCGAGACGCCTTGATGCCGTGCTCCTGACCCGTCATCCTCTGGCGAGAGCGGCTGTGGATGACTACGGTCGTGTTATGCGCATCTCAGACGTGATCCGCCGCAAAGGCGACCTTGTGGTGACGGTTCGCCCCGACGCGAGCGTTCAGCAGCTTCTCGAGATCCTGGAGGAGCACAAGATCGGCGCCCTCGTGGTCAGCGATGACGGCGAGACGGTGACTGGCATCGTCAGCGAGCGAGACGTGGTGCGCCACCTTCGCACCGAGGGCGCGGGCCTGCTCGACCAGACGGTCGCGACGATCATGACCAGCGAGGTGCAGACCTGCACCCCCGACGACGCCATCGAGGACCTCGCCGTCACGATGACCGAGCGTCGCATCCGTCACGTCCCGGTCGTGACCGACGGCCACGTGGTGGCGATCGTCAGCATCGGGGACATCGTCAAGTGGCGGATCGCCGAGCTCCAGACCGAACGGGACCACCTGGTCGACTACATCCAGCAGTAAGGCGACCGCATCCCGCCGTCGCGGGTTCGCGGGCGGGGACACCCGGGGCACCGGGGGCGTCCGGCTGCACCGCGAAGCCGTCGTCACGGCATACCGTAGGGCTATGACGGCGGGGCTGAAGCGGGACGGCGAAGCGGGCCGATTCCTGCCCGTTCCCGCCCAGTGGATCGGCCAATACCGGCTGATCGAGCAGCTCGGTGAGGGCGGCATGGGCGTCGTGCACCTCGCCCTCGACCAGTCCGGGCGTGCCGTGGCCATCAAGGTTCTGCGCGAGCACATCGCCCACGACAGCGAGGCACGCAGCCGTCTGGCCCGCGAGGTCCAGACGCTGGCCCGGGTGCAGGACGCTCGCGTCGCGGCCGTTCTCGATGCCGACACCGAGGGACTCCGGCCCTACATCGTGACCAGGTATGTGCCCGGTCCGTCACTCGACCGGGTCGTCTCCGACAGTGGGGCGCTGAAGCCTGAGTCACTGCTCCGGCTGGGTCGCGGGCTCTCGCAGGCCTTGCAGGCGATCCATGGTGCCGGCGTCATCCACAGAGACCTCAAACCCGCGAATGTCCTTCTCCTTGATGGTGATCCGGTCGTCATCGACTTCGGCATCGCCCACTTCGCCGACGACATCCGGTTGACGATGACCGGACTGGTGATGGGGACGCCGGGCTATCTGTCGCCGGAGGTTGTCGAGGGCGCGCCGGTCACCGAGGCCACGGACTGGTGGGGCTGGGCTGCCACCCTCGCGTTCGCGGCATCTGGAGTCCCGCCGTTCGGACGCGGGCCCATGGAGGTGGTTCTCGATCGAGTCCGCCGTGGACAGGCGGACCTTTCGGGGGTGGACCCCTTGTTGGCGCCTCTGCTTCAGGCTGCCCTTTCGCCGATCGCCGGGGTGCGCCCCCACGCGGACGAGATCGTCGATGCCCTGGACCTGTATGCCGTGGGCGCGCCTGTGACGCTCTCCTTCCCCGTCTCGTTCCCCCTCCTCAACGCCGAGCCCGACCCCGCGTTGGACGACGAGCTGTGGGACCTCCGTCAGGACACGGACGAGGACACGGACACGGACCAGGACTGGGCGGAGCAGGACTGGGAGGACGACCCGGACGTCGGCCCAGGCCAGCCGGACCCCAGGATCGGGCGGCCCGCCCGCATCGGGACCCTGCTGGCGTTGATGGCGGGAGTGCTCGGCGTGGCCGCGGTCTGGCCCCTGGTCGCCGTCGGGCTGATCATCGTGTGGTCGTGGTGGGCTCGCTTCGCTGACCGTTCGGTCACCTCGCTGGTGCGGCGCCGTCATGAGCATGGATGGCGTCGCCGCGACGTCCCCCTGGCGATCGTCATCAGCCCGTGGCACCTCGTCATCGCCGCCTCCGCAACGGTCATCGCATTGCTTCTCCCCGCGGCCATCGCCGTCGCCTCGAGCTTTTCCGCGGCGCTGGCGCTCATGCCCTGGTCCGGTGGCCAGCCTCAGCCCGGTAGGTCGCTGCCGATCGTCGCGGGAGGCCTCATCGGCCTGCTGCTGGCCTGGTGGGGGCCCGGTGGCGCGTCTCTGCGGCGCGGGTCCCGCAGCTTGATCCGGGGCATGGCACCGGGCAGGACGGCGGCCGAGGAGCTCGTCGTTGGGGCGTTCTTCCTCCTTGGAGCGGGCCTCGGCGTGTGGGCCTGGCTGCGACACGGTCAGCCGGACCTGTGGCCCTGGCCGCCGCTCGCCACGCCGAACGTGTGGCCCTGGGTCAGATGACCGCCTCCGAAAGCGTGGTTTAGGCACAATTGGGGGTTGTGGCGCCCTAAAGTGTCACGTACGGTCGCACCTTCGTGACGCGAGACACAACTTCATATCGCCATCACACGCAACGCGTGTCCGCAGCGCCAAACCTCGTCGGCGGACACTGAACCGGGGATCCCCGGGCATGGACGAGGGTGGGGGACCCAATTGTGAGCCGGCAACAGCCGGCTCTTGGGGTGAAGCCGGTACGCCGGCCGGGCACCTGACAGCCCGAACCCGACAGCTGACCTCTCAGGCGCCCGTCAGGAGAGGAACACTCCTTGTACTACGCACCCAAGCACGCCGCTGTGCGCCGGCCCCGGCCGTTGGCCAAACGGATCACCGGCGTGGCCATTGCCGGGTCGGCGACCTTGGTCACCGGTGTTGCCCTGGGAGCTCCCGCCAATGCGTCGGGTTCCGTCTGGGACGCTGTCGCTGCGTGCGAGAGCGGTGGCAACTGGGCCATCAACACCGGCAACGGTTACTACGGCGGGCTGCAGTTCTCCTCGTCGACCTGGCGGTCGGCAGGAGGCACCAGCTATGCGCCGCGCGCCGACCTGGCCAGCAAAGCCGCACAGATCACGACCGCCCAGCGCGTCCTCGCGTCTCAGGGACCGGGAGCCTGGCCCACCTGTGGCAAGCGCGCTGGACTGACCCGCGCCAACGGGGGTGCCGTCACGGCGGATACGACTCCAGCGACGACCCACACCGCCTACGTGGTTGTCTCGCGCTCGACGGTTCGCCACACCGTCGCAGCCCACACCACGTACGCAGCCCACAGCGCGCTCGCGGTCGACGGTGTGATGGGTCCGCTGACCACCCGCGCGATCCAGCGCTGGGTCGGCGTTGCGCCGAACGGTCTCCTGGGACGGTCGTCGACCAAAGCCCTCCAGCGCAAGGTCGGCGCAACACCGGACGGTGCTATCGGCCCGCTGACCATCCGCGCGCTTCAGATCAAGATCGGCGCTCGCCAGGATGGTGCGCGACACCTGACCTCGACCACCGTGTCCGCGCTGCAGACGTACCTCAACTCGCACTGACCCGCAGGCTTCGGTCGGCTTCGCGGTGACCACGCTGCGTCGCCGCGAGCAGGATCGTGACTGTGTGGGGTTTCGGGCCCTCTGCGGTCCGGCTGGGATCGCCGCTTCGGGTCTGGCCCTGCGGCGGGTACGATTTCGCCGACCTGCTTGCTGCCGAGGAGACTCGGCGGCGGCAGTTCGCCGACGTGGCGCAATTGGCAGCGCACCTGTCTTGTAAACAGGGGGTTGGGGGTTCGAGTCCCCCCGTCGGCTCTGGTGTTTGTGCAGGTCAGAGCGCTATCGGGCCTGTTTACGCGGTGCAGGCCAGGCTCTGGTCGGCAACTTGCTAACGCTTTTGCTAACAAGCGATCTGGCTCACTGCTCTGCGCGGACTCGCCCGGCACCATCGTCGTATCACTCATCAGGGTCCGGGTCATGATCGTCGACGAGCCCGGCGACGGCCTTGGCGAAGGCCTCCGCGGGCCCGAGTGAGCTCTCGTTGATGACGTGGGCGTAGACCCGAAGGGTGATTGCTGGGTCGGAGTGTCCGAGCCGGTTCGCCACCACGTGTACCGCCTCACCGGCCATGAGCAGCGTGGTGGCGTGCAGATGCCTCAAGTCGTGCAGGGCGAGCCCGTGGGAGCTGGATCAAGGGCGGTGGCAGGGCCTTGCGGGGGCTGCCGCGCCGACCGGGCTGGCATGGCTGGTTGTAGTCGCGAACGGAACGGCTCATCAGTTGGGTCACCGTGTCCGGGTACAGCTGCCGGCCGTCCTCCCGGGTGAACAAGTAGTCGCCCGCGTCGGCCCATGACGCACCCAGCCGGGCCCGCTGCTCCTCCTGCTGCCGGCGGTGCTCGATCAGCACCGTGACGGTTTGCGCGTCAATGCCGATGGTGCGCGACCGCCCACTCTTGGGAGTGTCGGTCACCCGTTCACCGTCGATCACATCGGTCGAGGCCATCAGCGTGACAGTTCTCTCCCGAAGGTCGATCTGTGACCAGCGCAGTGCGAGCAGCTCGCCTCGACGGGCACCGGTGTATGCAGCCAGATGATAGAAGGCGTACAGCCGGTGCGTCCGGATCGACGCCAGGAAGATCCGAAGGTGGGTCATCGACCAGACCTGGCCCGGTTCGGACATCTTGAGCCTGGGGATCTTGGTCCGCAGCGCCGGGTTGTTCGGGATCAGCCGGTCGATCTCCACGGCATCGTTCAGCGCCTTGCGAAGGGCTCGATGAACTTGACGGATCGTGCCGGGCGCGAGTGACCGACCGCCCTTGCCCCCGGAAACGGCGAGCTCGCGGTACAGCTTGGTCAGCGTGGCGGGTTGGATGAGTTGCAGCTTCATCCTGCCGATGCGCGGGATCACGTACCCCTTGAGCACCTCGCGATACCCGCTGATGGTCTTGGCCTTGACGGTCATGGCGTGGTCTTCAAGCCATCCGGTGAGGTACACCTCCAGAGTGACCTGGCTCTTCCCGACCAGTTCTCCACGCTTGGCGAGGTAGCGGGCTTCGTCGCGTGCGATCTTCGCGTCACTCTCGGTCCCGAAGCCGCCCACCCAGAGAGGTTTGCTGCGACCGGTGGAGTGATCCGGGACACGGATGACGTACGACCATGTCGACCCGCGCTTGACCAACCCGTCCTTGATTCCGGCCACTACGCGGCGCTGGATAGGGCTGCGACGTAGGCGAGCAGGTCCTCGGCCTTGATCCGACGCGATCCATCGATCCGGACCGAGGGCAGCACGCCGCCCTGGATCAGGACGTAGACCTTGGATCGACTCAGGCCCAGCATCTGGGCGGTCTCAGTGACCCGATACAACAACTTCTCCATGACGGTTCCTCCTTGTTCACCGACGTTGTATTCGGGCTACGAGAGGCCGGGGGCACTATGGCGCAGGGGCGGGCGACGCGCGTTCGAAGGTGGTTACGCCTCTCAAATCCGGTGAAGTCACAGTTGACTCGTTGTCTGACCGTGCGCGTTGAATCACGACGAGGGAAAGGACTCCTGGGGAATCTGTGGACGGACGCCGCGATCTGCTGGCCATGTGGACAACGTCGGGTCGGGCGGCACCCGGCTTCCCACCTCGTTCGCTTGCAGTAACCCGCTGTTCGACCAGAGCCGGCTGGCGACTGTTGTGGCAATCGTCACGTCGTCCTAAACGAACTAAAATCACGGATGACAGAGCGTTGCGCGGGTGCGACGAACCCAGTTGCCCCCGGTACAGCGCGCGTCATTCCGCCCAGATTGACGCGCCGCTGCTCAGGACGGTTCGGGTGAAGCGGGTCGCTTGGCTTCTTGTCGAGATTGTCTAAATGCAGAGACACAGCGAAGACGCCGAGATGCAGCCAATCTCGCGCCCCAGCCCGCGGGCACGATCACGGGAGGCCTCGGTCACTCGCGCGAGCTTCGTTGCCTCATTTGAAAACCTCCGGTGGTCTCTGGCGCTCCAGGCGGCGTTGACCGGTGGTTTCGAGCGGGGTGCCTTCTTCGCCTGGGCGAGGACTTCGAGCTGGCCGGTCAGGGCCAGGATCTGTCGGGACAGGGTTGCCGGCTTGATCGCTCGGAACGCGGCGTTCATCGCGATGACCGGCTGTTTACCGAGGTCCTTGTGGGCGACGGCCCGCTGATGTGGTGTCTTGGCCTTGTCGTGTCTCTTGGTGACCTTTGCGCCGTTACGGCGCTTGAACACCAGTTTCTGCTGGGGCAGGAAGTAGTTCGTGGACAGAGCGCCCAGATCTCGTTGAGCTTGGCCAGTTCGGCGGCGGTATCGTACCGGTAGTAGCCCACCAGCTCACGCACCCGGGCCCAGTTCTTCTGCTCCACGTGCGCGCCGTCGTTCTTGTTGCCGGGCCGGGACCGGGTGAAGGTGATCTTCTGATCGATGCACCAGACCAGCAGGTTCTCGTTGATGATCTCGGATCCGTTGTCGGAGTCGATCCCCAGGATCGGGAACGGGAAAGACGCCACGACGTGCTCAAGGGCCTCGAAGACCCACTTGGCGGCCTTGTTGCGCACCGACCGGTTCACCGTCCACCCGGTCGCAATATCGGTGACAGTCAACGTGAAACAGAACTCGCCCGAGGCCACACCTCCCTCATGGCCGACCAGGTCGATCTCCACGAACCCTGGCACCGCGTCGTCCCAGTCGGCCCAGGTCCGGATCGGGATCTGGGACTTCAACAACGAACCAGGCTTGGTGTGAGAGCGTCCCCGCGCCACCATCTTGGCCCGCTCACCGGCCAGGCGGCGATCGATCGTGGCCGTGCTCATCGCGACCAGCAAAGCCGCCTCGCCGTCGCTCAGGTCGAGCTCGCCGTCGCGGCGCAGAACCGGCACCAGGACCGGCAGCATCGGCGCCAGCCGCTTACCCGCCGGCGCCCGCAGGACCGCCCAACTCGTGATCAACGCGTCGAGGATCCTCGGCCCATACGTCGGTCCCCGAGACGCCCGAGCCTTGACCACCTTCAACTTCAACGCCTCAGGCAGACCCGCACGTGCGGAGTCCCGGTGCCAGCCGGTCAGCTCGACCAGCTCATCCAGGATCGCCGACTTCCTGGCCCGGTCGGCGCGGGGCATACGCCTGGGCTTTCGCCTTCGTGACTGCTGCGCGTTCGCTCATCGTCAGACCCATCAACACGGCGTAACCCACGACGACGACGGCGACTCAGTGAACGACACACCGCTACGCGGAGGTTTTCAGATGAGGCAACGTATCCAGCTACGCGGAGGTTTTAAGTGAGTCAACTCGGCCCGTTGACACCGGTTCCCAACACCCCTAGCGTCGCAAGATGTGGGGGGGCCGCGTCAGCCGTCGTGGCCCCGATCCATTTGGTCGGGGTGTCACTGGTGTCCCGATCCGCACAGGAGGAGGGGCTCATGTTCCTGTTACTACGTCGTCACGCTCGGGTGTCCCGACGAAGGCACACGCCAGTCGTCGCCCTGCTGACCGCCCTGCTCGTCATGGTCGGACTGGGCGCGGGCCCGGCGTCTGCCATCACCTATGGTGAGCTCGACAACGCCGGGCACCCAGCCGTGGTGCTCGTGCTCATGGAGGTCGATGGCCAGCCGGCATACCGCTGCTCGGGCACGCTCATCTCGTCCACCGTCGTGCTGACAGCCGGGCACTGCACCGGCGAGCCAGGCGAGTTCAGCGGGATGCGGGTCTTCAACGAGTCCGACGTGCAGACCGACACGTACTACCCGTTTGGCGGCGGGCCCAACTCGGTCGAGGCCACGGGCTGGTACACCTACCCCGGGTTCACCGGCGCCGAGTTCTACCTGAACGACGTCGGCGTCATCCAGCTCGCGAAGCCGATCAATCTGCAGGCGGACGAGTACGGCCAGCTGCCCACAGCCAACCAGCTCGACTCGCTGAAGCCGCGAGCCAGCACCACGTTCACGTCGGTGGGATACGGGCTGCAGCGCGTCAACAACAACCCGAACAACCTCCAGCTCGAGTCGAACAAGGTCCGGATGCTGGCGCACCCCTACCTGGTTCAGATCAACACCGGCTTCACCGGTCCGCAGTCGCTCGTCCTGTCGAACAACGCGGCCACGGGTGGCACCTGCTTCGGTGACTCCGGGGGCCCGAACTTCGTGGGAACCAGCATGGTTATTGCCGGAGTCACCTCGTTCGGACTCAACGGCTCCTGCGGGGGGACCGGCGGCGTCTTCCGCGTCGACCGTCCCGCGGTGCTCGCCTTCATCAACCAGCACATGTCGTAGGCCGAAGGCAACGTCGACAGGTGGGGCCGGTCCGGGACCGGCCCCACCTGCGCGTCTGCAGACATCGGCGGGATCCTGGAGTTCCCACTCGCCCTGCTGGGGCTGGGGCAGACCGAGGCCAAGGCGGTGCTGGTCCTCGTCCAGGCGGGGTACATGGTCTCGGACGCCGTCTGCATGATCATCGCCGGCTCGATCTACCAGTTCGCGGACAACCAGCATCACCAGGGTGTGATGCCTGGTGCGCCAGCACCTCCTCCGCCACCGCCGATAGCAGTGTCAGCAGCCCGGGCGCAGATCCTCGCCCGCCAGGCCGACCCCCGCACCACCGAGCAATACGACCGCGCGTCGCTAGGGCGGTCGGGTCAACCCGGCCGCCCCTCGGCGCCTCGCGCGATGACGGCCGCGAGCATGCGATCGGCTTGACCACCTCAAGCGCCAGCGCAGGTCGCGTATGTGGGGTCGTTGTGGCGGGCTGCGACCGTCGTGCGGGTGTGATCTTGCCAGGTGGGTGTAACAGTTCCACGGATGGCGCTCCGCCGGCGGGGGGTCCACGGGTCCCTTGAGGTGTTTTGCCTCTTCGTCAATGTGGCGCGTCGCCGCCGATCAAACTGGCGGAACGCACTGACTATGCCGTGATCCGCCCGCTCGCGAGGTGAGTCCTACCGCCGCCAGCTGGGCGCGGCGTTCGCCCATGCCGCTGCCGTTCATCCGAACTGGCAGAACGTCGTCGTGCGGCACGGCCATACTTGCGGTCGTGACGCAGAACCGTGCCCCCTCCGCGACCGTCTTGGCAAGCGGTCAGTCTCCGCGGGTTTGGCGGCCACAGTTGTGGGTTCGTCTGATTGCCTGCGTTGTCGCGGTGCTGATGGGGCTGGGCCTGATGTTCCCGCAGGTACTCAACCCGTCCTGGGTCATTGGCACGCCAGCCAGCGAGTTGCCGTGGGGGCTCGCGATGCTCGGGATTGCTCTCCTCCTGGCCCTGGGCACGTGGGTCTCGAAGGTTGAGGTGACGTCCGAGCGGGTGCGCATCGTCAACCCGTGGGGCGTCACGTCAATGCAGCGCAGCCAGGTCGTGGATGTGCGTCCCGGCCCCTGGGGTGTCGAGTTCGTGACCGTCGGTGGGCGCGCCTTCTCCGCGTTCGCGGTGCAGTGCACCGCAATGAGTCGCGGTCCACGGCCGAGGTGGGTCGACATCGCGGAAGCGGTCACGGGCAGGACTACCTACTGGCCGTTCAACGGGGACACCACCGGGGCCGAGAGCCTCGACGCGTTGGCGGAGGGGGCAGCCGCCTACTGCCTCGAGCGGGGCTTCCGGATCACTCGAGAGGACCGAGATGGCCGCCTCGTGTTCCACGTCAAGGCTCCGGCCAAGGGAATGGTGGAGTTGACCACCGACGGTGAGGTTTTCACCGTGACCTTTCCAGGTGGCTACCGCCGGAATGGCTTCGCCGAGAACTTCGACGAAGCACTTGACGTACTACGCGAACTCTTGGCCTTCATCGACTCATACAACGAGTCCGCGACGGTCGAGGTCATGGCGACGCGCAGGTGGCGTCGACCCCGACCCGAACTGCGCATGAGCAACGGGGCCGTCCTACGCGCGAAGGGCTGGAGCAAAGGACCGCCGGCGAATCAAGAGTGAGCACAGCGAAGTAGAACCGAGGACGTTCATGCTGAGCCCGCGAAGGTGTGTCACTCCGCGACAGGGCCGGCCACGACAAGAAACTGCTTGATGAGCTAGAGCTGGCTAGGGCGAGGACCTAGGGTGGCTGGACTGCGGTGCCAGCCTCAGTGGCGAGGGGCCGCACCGCGCTCGGGCGAAGTCCCAGGAACAACGACGGAGGCAACAACCATGGCCAGCCCACCGGACACCCTTGGGTCGTGGGTGGCCGACGAGGGTGAGCTCTGGTTCAGCGACCGGTTCAACGTCGACCCCGCGGCGCTCGTGGAGTACGGCGCCTACGACATCTCTGTCGTTACCGACACCCCCCTGTTCGTCGACCCGTTCCTGTTGTTTAACAGCGAGAACGACAAGTACCAGGCCTTGCACGAGCAGATGCTCGACTACTTGCGGTTCCTCAAGGAGAAGGCCTCCCTACCGCTGCCCGAAGGGCTGGTGCAGAACTGGTTCGCCTTCCACGAGGTCAAGCAGAACTGGCTCGGGTTCACCGAAGACGGCAACGCTGGCCATGGCCTCGGCGCCGGCTTCGCGCGGGATCTACGCGACGCGTTCCAGAACCTGCTGCGCGACTTCGGGCAGGAGACCATCACCGACTCCAGCCACTTGGAGAAGCTCGCCCTCCTGTCCGACCGCGTGGGCCGCGACACCATCAGTGACTTCGCAACCAACCTCATCAAGCACTACCTGTGCACTTACACCGAGGAGTTCGCCAAGAAGCACATCGACGCCGAGCTGTGCGACACGTTTGCCGTCACCAAGGCCGTCTTCAGCTACGCGACGGAGTCCTGGGCCACCCGTCAGTACGTGCTCCCACGTCTGGGGAAGGACTTTGTCCTGCTCACCCCCATCTACATGCTCACCAAGGACGAGACGTGGATTAACCGCCCGGAGATGCTGGCCCGCTTCAACGCGCTACCGGACGCGCTGCCGGACGCGGAGCTGCGCGCGCAGGTGAACAACTATCTCGAGAGCCAGCTCGGGTTCGACCCCACGCCAAAGGAGGTCATGGCCGCCCGGGCCAAGACCGTCAAGGCGTTCCCTGAGCTAGCCGACTACTACATCGCGATGAAGGAGGACGACGGGGATCGGGCGCGCGAGGTCAGCCTCGCGAAGGCCGAGGACACTCAGGCGCTGCTACGTGACCAGGTCAGGCTCGCCATCCATGACCTCCAAGCGAAGACCAACTTGTTCGCCCAGCCGTGGACCAGCTACGACGAGGCCGCGGAGGCGGTCGAGATCTTCAAGGACTACGTCGAGCACCAGGATGGATACACGGTCATCAACCGCGGCGCGGGTCAACCGTTCGCGACCGAGCGTGAGGTGCAGGGCTTCTTCGGGCTGCTGCTGCAGCGGAGCAACTTTGATGCCAACCGGGAGGTCAACAACGGCCGCGGGGCAGTCGACTTCAAGCTGTCCATGGGCGCCTCGGACAAGTCCCTCATCGAGTTCAAGCTCGCGAAGAGCAGTAGCCTCAAGCGCAACGTCAGGAACCAGCTCGCGATCTACGAGAAGGCGAACAAGACCAACCAGTCGGTCATGGTCGTCATCGCCTATACCGAGGCAGACATGGACAAGGTCGACCGGGTGCTGCGAGAGGTCGGGACCATTCCCACTGCGGTGTCGCGGTCCATCGTCGTCATCGACGCACGCGCCGACAACAAGCCGTCAGCGTCGACCGTTTGACAGCCCGGCCCGGGCCACGCCCACAGGGAAAGTCTGCCTGTGCCGTGGTCAGCTGCGTGCGTCATTCCGCCTGTCCACGGGATTCGATAGGTCCAGCGGACCTTTCTCTCCGAGCCTTCAGGCGAGCGCCTCGCCGAGGAGGCGCAGGGTCTCCTCACGGGCAGGGGACCAATCGGTCGGCGTACCACGAAGGGCACCGGCCACCGGGTGCACCATCACCTCGTCGACACCGAAGGTGGTCGCGAGCTCGCGCAGTTGCCTGCCCGCCGACTCGGGTGTGCCGACCACCCAGCGGTCCAGCATCTGCCGTGCCAGGTCGCCGCGGGCGAGGTTGAGGTCGCTCTCCTCGACCTCCTCCACGAGCTGCTGTGCCTGCAGCGGCTGCCCGGTGCGCAGCGCGACCATCGACCGCAGGTTCGGCAGGGCCAGCCGGTCGGCCTCCTGCCGCGTGGGCGCCACGACGGCGTTGATGGTCAGGAAGGTTCGCGGCTCGGGGTGGTCGGCCGACGGCCGGAAATGGTTGCGGTAGAGCGCGAGCGCCTCGGCAGTGCCCCGGCCGGAGAAGTGGTGCGCGAAGACGTAGGGCAACCCCTTCTCAGCGGCGAGCCGGGCCGAGTAGTCGGACGATCCCAGCAGCCAGACGTCCGGCACCGATGTCGCGTTCGGCGTCGCCCGGAGCACGTGGGTCCCACTGGCCAGACGAAGCCCGACGCCGCTGGGCGAGAGCATCGCCGTGATGTTGTCGACATACTCGGGAAAGCGCCCTACGGCGTCGTCCTCCACGCCGCCTCCGCCGTGTCGCAGCGCCCAAGCGGTGACCGGGTCGGTGCCGGGCGCCCGTCCAATTCCGAGGTCGATCCGCCCGGGGTGGGCCGCCTCGAGCAGGGCGAACTGCTCGGCGACGACGAGCGGCGCGTGGTTGGGCAGCATCACGCCACCGGAGCCGACCCGGATGCGCTCGGTGACCGCCGCCACCATCGCCACGAGCACCGGTGGGTTGGTCGCGGCGACCGCGGGCATGTTGTGGTGCTCCGCGAGCCAGTACCGCCGGAAGCCGAGCTCGTCGGCCACGCGGGCGAGCCCGCGCGTCGTGGCAAGGGCATCCGCGGTGCTCTGGTCGCTACGGACCGGTACGAGGTCGAGGACGGAGATGGCGGGGGAAGGGTGGCTCACCTGGGATGCAGCGGTGACGCTGGCGACGCTATTCCCAGACATGCTGACTATCCGATTCGGGGCTGCGTCATTCCGGCTCCCCTTTGTTGTCAACTGGTGGTTTGGGGCGTCCTTGGCTGGGAGGTCTTCCCGGTGGGTCTGGCCGGTTGTAGCGTCTGAGTTGCGGGTCCGGGAAGTGGCTGATCCG
>JABBOX010000206.1 GCA_012927555.1 Phycicoccus sp. | reverse complement strand
CTTGTTGGGGAAGGCCTGTGCCGGCGGCGGGTTGATGGTCGCCACCAGCACGGCAGCGGTCAAGCCCATGACGAGCACCGCGACCTTCGGGATGTTCTTTCGCTTCAGACGAGTGATTCGCAAAGGGTCCTCCATGGATCCGGCTTCGTGTTCGTGCTCGTGAGCAGAGCCACTGGGCACGACTGACTGCAAGCCAGACTGTCCGGACCGTGAGATCTCGGCATCCCCTCAAAGGCATAAATAGGGCATATACGCAGAATAAGTATGGCAAATCAATACAAACTTTCAGTACGCTCTTGAGTCGCAAAGGGACTGGCCGCGAGACCCGATCGGGGAACAGGCTGCCCACCGCACGGGGCTCTGGCAGGGCCGTGACCAGCGCAAGGACGGCGCAGGGTCGAGAGAGCGGACTACTGACGGGCTTTGCCGGCTGAGCTGGATAGGGCCAGGTCCGTTGGGTACAGCCCTCTCCGGTGTGACCCGTAGCACCAAGGGCCGCGTATCCCCGGTCGCCACTATCCTGACCACCGTGACTGACGCCCTGCCCCCATGCCCTCAGTGCTCGAGTGAATACACCTACGAGCTCGGTGCTCTGCTGGTCTGTCCCGAGTGTGCGCACGAATGGGCGGCCGGGACCACGGACGAAGCACCGGAGTCCGTCGTCAAGGACGCCGTTGGCAACGTCCTGGCTGACGGCGACACGGTGATCGTGATCAAGAACCTCAAGGTCAAGGGAAACCCCACGCCCATCAAGGTGGGCACCAAGGTCCGCAACATCCGCCTGGTGGACGGCGTGGACGGCCACAACATTGACTGCAAGGTGGATGGGTTCGGGTCGATGCAGCTCAAGTCTTCCGTGGTGAAGAAGGCCTAGCGGCGCCGTTCATCCACCAAGATGGTGGCCCCGACAGCGATCAGCCCGACTTCGACTTGTTCGAAGTGGTACGCGCCCAAGAGCAGCGAACCACCCTGCGGCAACGCGGTTTCGACCAACGCACGAGCCGAGCAGCGGTCACACCGGTCAGCGGCCGTCAGGGTCCGGGTGGGCTTCTTGTCGATCGAAGTCTTCATCTCGGCTGTCCCTTCGCGACCGTCTGGGATAACTCTCTGACGCCACAACCATCCCATGCCGTTTCGACCCTGTGGATAGGGTAAATGGTCCCCTATCCTCAGAAGCTCAGGCTGCGGTTGTGGACCGCCTACCAGACCCAGGGGATGAAGCGCCGCGGCACCTGAAGCCGGTACTGCGCGTAGTCGGGATGCTGCTCGACCAGCCAGGCCTCTTCTCTGCGCCGTTTGGCGTCAAGGAAGACCGCCGCAAGGGCCAGCGGCAGCAGGGCCAGCGACGACGAGAGCAGCGCCCAGCCGAGAATCAGCAGCAAGGCTCCGCCATAGATCGGGTGGCGTACCAGACCGTAGATGCCGTCCTGCCTCAGCACCCCATCGGCCACGGGCCTGGGGAAAGGCGTGAGCTGTCGGCCGAGTCCGGCACCGCCCCCAACGAGCAGCCCGGCTCCGGCAAGGACGGCGACACCCCCGGGCAGGGCGAGCCAGTGGCTCGTCGCTGGGGGCCAGTTCGACCCGAGCACACCGGTCGGGATCGCTGCACAGAGAAACACTGCCTGAAGACCCACCCATCCGCCGCCGCCGCGACCGAGGGAGGGAAGCCGGCTCGGGGCTGCCCCCGGGTCGTCGGTCGGCGCCCCGCCTGCAGCGCTCATGACGCGACTGCCGTCACCTGGTCAGCCGACATACGCCATCTCCCGTTGGCGTCAGGTGAGCGAGAAGGGCGGATAGCGGTCGGTGACCAAGAGGGTCGCGTAGGCCTGGACGCGCAACCACCAGCGACTGACGCCGACCACGAAGTCAAACAGTCCCCGGGGGTACTGCCCGGTGAACATGATTGCGAACCACGCCATGACGACGGCGAAGAAAGCGCCAACGGTCAGCACGGAGAGGACGATGAGGTGCGGGATCGCGAAGAGCCACTTCACCAGCGGCAGCCAGCGGTTCAGATCGCGCTCGGCGTCGGGGTAGTCGAGCTGGAGGTGGACGCTCTGCTCCTCGACCGTCGAGGGGTACTGGTCGGTGAGCAGCACGAAGTAGGCGCCGACGCGGGTGCTGAACCGGGTCAGCTCCAGGGCGAAGTCGAACCACCAACGTGGGTAGCGCTGCCTGAACAAGATCATGAGCAGCGTCGCGACGAACAAGCCGGCCGTGATGCCGCCGGTCGAATGGCGCACCACCTCACCGCTTCGGTCGTAGACCGTCTGGGTGGCGCCCGCGGTGAGTACGGCGAGGACGATCATGATCGGAATGACCATGAACACACGAAGGAAGGTCCTCGCCCTGTCGTGCTGTTCGGCGTAGTCGATCGTGAGGCGCGCAGGGTATTCCGACCCCGCCGGCTGAACCGTCATGTGCCCTCCACCATGGATGGACGTTGAGCCGGACGGCCTGCGCCACGACCCAGGAGACTGCTGTAGCCCATGTTCGCGTCGCTGGCCGACGTGCGCAATGGCCCGTTGACGCCCCCTTCCCTGACCGATGATCGCGACGATGATCGCGACGACGACCGCATCAGGCATGGCATCACTGAAGGCGTCATGTAAGGCGCAGAAAGGTCAGGTCGGCAACGCACCCAAGCCGGTCAGGCGTTGAGCCAAGGGCAGGAGCTGTGTCGAGTCGGTCTTGAGCAGGAAGGCGTCGATGGCGGGTTCCTCGTCAGCCAGCGACTTGAGCTCGGCATGTGCCGTGAACAGAATGATCTTCGCCAGCGGCGCCAGCTCTCTGATCTGCTGCGCCGCAGCGAGGCCGGTCAAAGACCCCGCCAGGCCGTGGTCGAGCACGACGACCCCCGGACCCGCCGTCTGCGCCGACCACTCAAGGGCCGCCTCGGCGGACTCCGCCACGTCCGCGGCGTTGAATCGAGGATCCACGGAGAAGATGGACTCAACAAGAAACTGAACATCCGGGTCGTCCTCCACGACGACGAGAGCCTGCATCGGCGCATCAGTACTCTTCACGAGACTCTTCTCCTTCAGCCGGGGCGAACTGCTTGAGATACTCCATCTCGCGTTTGAGCGCGATCATCTTCAGCTCACGTCCGATGGCCAACCGCTGGAACCGCTCGAGGTCCGCCAACCGGTCGAGCTCCTTGGCCTGCTTCGCGAGCTCGGCCTGGGCCAGTTTTGTTTCTGTCACGTCGCGCGCAGCTGCGAAGAGGCCGAGCACCTTGCCGCCGGAGTCGCGGTAGACCGCGGCGTTGTACAAGACCTCGGTGAGTGTGCCGTCACGGTGGCGCATGGTCAGCGGGTAGTCGGTCACCGACCCCTGCTCGAACGCCAGCCGGTAACCCTCTTTGGCCTGGTCGGGCTCAGTGAAGTAGTCCGAGAAGTCAGTCCCGATGAGCTCCTCGCGGGGGACACCGGTGACCTTGATGGTGGCCTCGTTGACGTCGGCGATCTCGCCTTCGGGGCTGATCGTCACCAGCGGGTCCAGCCCTGCCTCGATCAGGCTCCGGGCGTACTGTGCCGCTGCCTGCTCGGCGGCCCGGTGACGGACGAACCGCCATGCCAAGGCGGTGAAGGCCAGCACGAGAAAGAGCGCCACACCCAGGGAGATGCCCAGGGTGCGTTGGAAGGTGTCGGCAGGCGCGAGGGCGGTGGCGGACGGCATCGCGGCGGTAACCGTCCAGCCCAGGCCGGGCACGGGCGCGGCGGACACGAGCATCCCGTCAACGATGGTGTCGACGCTGCGTCCTGCCAGCGCCTCGCGGGTCGTCGCCGCGAGCGGGGCCGCAAGAGGCTGCCCACGGTCGTCGACGCTCAGTACGCCGGTCAGTGGTTGTCCCGTCTGGTCGGTCACGGAGATGGCGACGCCGTCATCGGCGCGGGCGCCCTGGCTCAGCGCTCTGACGGAATCGAGCCGCCACAGGACGGTGACGACCCCAACGCGTCGGGACTCCTGGAACACGGGAGCGGCAACCCCGACGACCATCGGATGCCCGGTCGTGGCCGTTCGGTAGCCCTCCGAGACATAGGGCGCGTTGGTACGCAGGACGCCGGTGAACCAGTCCCGGTAGGAGAAGTCCTCGCCGATGATCCCGGGCTGGGGAGGGTAGAACGCGACGATCCGGCCCTGCAGATCGGTCACGAACGCCGATGGCGCGCCCTTGCTACCCGCAAGTGTCGACAACTGTTCCTGCACCGCAGCCAGGACGGTGGGCGCGGGCGCGGTGAGGCTCTCGATGACCGACCCGTTCGTCGCCCAGGTCGCAACCGAGAGCTTCCAATCGCCGGCCTGGCGCCCCAACGCCCGCACCGCGGCATCACGGTTGGAACGCACCCCTTCCTGTGCGTTGCTCTGCGCGGCGCGAGTCGCCTCCACCTGCGCGACCCCCCCGACGCCACCCAGCAACGCCACAGACAACAATGCCGCGCCCAGAGGAATCGCGCCCGGGTGCCGAACCCATGATGAGACCGCTGACTCCGCGCGAACGCCACGCGATCGTGCAGGCATCCCAAGACCTCTCGTGTGGTGGGCACCGAACACCGTTTGGTATGGCCGCATCTCAACTATATGACTGAGGCGACGGACACAAAATACGTAAAAAGACACACAACACCGGGCGCTCGTATGGCGCTCCCGCGGTACGTTTACCCGTCCGGCCCCGCGAAGGAATGGTGACGCCGACAATGTCCGGCTATTGGTTCGACGCCGCACTGATCGGCCTTCTCGTACTTCTCAACGCATTCTTTGCGGGGAGCGAGATGGCGCTGATTTCGCTGCGCGAAGGTCAGCTCAAGGCGCTGGAACGCGATGGTGGCCAGCGCGCAATGCGCTTGGTGCGACTCGCCCGCGACCCCAATCGCTTCCTTGCGACGATCCAGATCGGGATAACCCTTGCCGGCTTCCTGGCCTCGGCCACTGCGGCCGTCTCCTTGGCCGAACCCCTCATCCCATTGTTGGACTTTCTCAGTTCCGCCGCCGGGCCAGTAGCGATCGCCGGTGTGACCCTCATCCTGACGTTCTTCATCCTCGTCTTCGGCGAGCTGGCCCCCAAGCGCCTCGCCATGCAGAACGCGCTTCCGTGGGCACTGAGGGTGGCCCGGCCGCTGGAGCTTGTCTCAGCATTCTCCCGACCGACGGTAGCGCTCTTGGGCACGTTAACGAACCTCGTCGTACGAATGCTCGGCGGACGGACCGATACCGCCGCCGAAGAGCTGAGCCAAGATGAGCTGCGCGATCTCGTCATCAGTCACGCAAGCCTCAATCCTGAGCAGCGCGAGATCATCAGCGGCGCCCTCGAGCTCCATGAGCGCATGTTGCGCGAGGTGCTTGTGCCGAGGGGCTCGGTCTTCTTCCTGCGGGGCGACCTGACAGTGGGCGAGGCTCGCACAGCGATGGCCGAGGCTGGCTATTCGCGTGCCCCCGTCACCAGCGGAAACTACCTCGACGACGTCCTCGGTGTCGTGCAGTGGGGTTCACTCAACTCCGGCGACGCGGCCCGAGTGGCAACCGTGGCCTCCCCCGCGATGGTGCTCCCTGACACCGCACGAATCGCCAGCGCGCTGCGCCAGTTCAAGACCGAACGACAGCAGATGGCCATCGTGATCGATGAGCACGGCGACGTCGACGGCATCGTCACCCTGGAGGACCTTCTCGAGGAGATCGTCGGAGAGATCTACGACGAAACCGACTCCGCCGTCATCGGGATCGCGCCCGCCGCGGATGGTTCATTGACCCTGCCGGGCACCTTCCCCATCCATGACCTGGTCGACCTCGGCGTGAACATCGAGCCGCCAGAGACCGGGGACTTCGCCACGGTCGCGGGAATCGTGCTGATGCGCTTGGGTCGGATCCCCGACCTCCCCGGTGACATCGTTGAGCTCAAGGGCTGGAGCATCGAGGTACTCGAGGTGGACCATCATGCGGTGACACAGGTGCGGATGCGGCCGACCCCCTGATTACCCGCCGACCACAGTCACATTGCTGAACAGTCACATTGCTGAGTGGCGAAGGCCCTTGTCGACGGCACAGAAGGCGACGGCACAGAAGGCTCAGATGGAGACAGGGCCCTTGGGGGTGGCAAACGTGACGGACAACAAACCCGGTGTGCCGTGCGGCGCGACGAAGGTGAAGTCGATGACGGTCGAGGTCTGGTCAGCCGGCAGGCCGAGCCACTCGTGGACCCGGTCGGGATCGCCGGCGATCTGCAGCCCGCTGATCGTCACGTCGGTCGTGGCTCCGACGGAAGGATGCACGCTCTCGTCGTCCCACTGGATGTAGAAGGGGAGCTGCGGGTCTGACATCAGCCCCTTGACACCGAGCTGGCGCCATTTGAGCTCGACGCCATCTGGACGACGTCGGGACCCCACCGCGGGCTCGCATCCCGTGCGCTTCTCGGCCTCGGTCAGATCGTCAACCCGGACAACCCAACCGAGCCAGCCACCGCCGGCCTCAGAACGGGCACGAACGGCCTGACCGAACGCCGCCTTGTCGGAGGCGGGGTGGTCAAGCACCTCGACGACCTCGACATAGCGCTCGTGCGCGAGAGGAAGAATGATGTTGCGGGTTCCGAAGCGGGGGTGGATGCCCCCGTCCACGGCCTTCACGCCGAGTTTCGTGGACAGGCGCGCCGCAGTGGCCTTCAGCCCATCCTTTTCGGCGGCATATGAGACGTGGTCAACTCGCATACGGCCATGGTGGCACAAGCTGGGGGGTGCTCTTGACCGGGGTCCGTTCTGCCGGCTGTGATCACGTGCTGTAGTCACCTGCTGCGGCAACCGAACGCGGTCACCTGCTGCGGTCACCGAACGCGACGCTGCCGTATCGCCTCGTAGATGACGACCGCAGCCGACGTGGCGACGTTGAGCGAGTTCGCCCGCCCTGCCATCGGGATGCGGATCTTGTATGCCGCCGCGGCCAGGATCTCGTCGGTCAGCCCGTACTTCTCGGCACCGACGGCGATCGCGATCGACCCCGTGTAGTCCAGGTCCGTGTAGTCCAGGTCCGTGTCCGGCGTCGTGGCCGCGAGCGCAATGTTGTTGTCCGACAACCACTTCAACGTCACCGCAGTGCTGTCAGACGCGACCGGCACCGAGAACACCGTCCCCTTGCTGGCTCGCACCAGGTTGGGGTTTCCCCAGTCGGTGACCGGATCGACGGCAACGACGGCCTCAAAGCCAGCAGCATCGGCGGTCCTCAACATCGCACCAAGATTGCCCGGCTTCTCCACCCCTTGGCAGATCAGGACCAGCGGCGCGGGCCCGACTTTCAGGTCGGCGCACGTTCGCACCACTGAGCCCACCACGGCAAGGAAGCCGTCCGGGCCTTCGCGGTACGCGACCTTCTCGAACGCGATCCGCCCCAGCTCCTGGGTGTCCGAGCCCAGCGCCTGCACCCGACGCACGACCTCCTGCTGCTCACCCGGGTCAAGCATCAGCTCCGGGCAGTAGTAGACGGTTCGCGGGACCACGCCCGCGTCCAGCGCAAGGGACAGCTCGTCATACCCGTCGACGAGAGTGAGCCCCGACTCCTCCCGGACGCGGCGACGGCGCAGCGCGACAAGGGACTTCAGGCGGGCGTTGGCCGGCGACGTGATGATGAGCTCGGACATGACCCGCACAGCATGGCAGCAACCGGCGTGCAGCAGAATGCCGACATGACCAACAACGCAGGCTACGAGCGGTTCACCATCAAGCAGAAGATCACGATGATGGTCAACCGATACGAGATCAGGGCGGTTGATGCCAACGGGGGCGAGGGGCCGTTGATCGCCATGGCTCAGCAGAAGCGAATGGCCTTCAAGGAGCAGGTGACGTTCTACGCGGACGAGGCGCGCACCCAGCCGGTGTTCGGTTTCAAGGCAAGACAGCGCATGGACCTCGCGGCGACGTACGACGTCACGGACGCGACCGGCACGCCGATCGGCAGCTTCCGCAAGGAGTTCAAGAAGTCGCTGCTGCGCTCGACCTGGCAGCTGACCGCCACCGACGGGCTCCAGGCAACAGGAACGGAGCGCAACCAGAACGTCGCGATCGCCCGGCGGCTCTGGGAGATGGTGCCCATCGTCAGCGAGCTGCCCTCACCATTCTTGTTCCACTTCGACTTCACCGCGCCGGACGGGTCGATCGTGCTGAGCTCGGTCCGCCGTCGGAGCCTGCGCGATCGGTATGACGTGGAGCTTCCGACCGCGCCCAACGGCTGGCGGCTCGACTGGCGGGTCGGCGCCGCGATGGCCGTCGCCCTCGACGCACTGCAGTCCCGCTAGGTCCCGAGTCGGCGCCGCAATGGCCAGGCAGCGTCAGCCGAGGAGCGACCTGCCGCGTCAGCCGAGGAGCGACCTGAGAACGGGGACGAGGCCGTCCTCGTCAACGTGGGCGGTGACCTCGTTGGCGGCGACCTTGACCTCATCGGGCGCATTGCCCATCGCGACGCCGCGTGCCGCCCACTGCAGCATCTCGATGTCGTTGCGCTGGTCACCGACCGCGACGGTGTGCACGTTCTCGACCCCCAGCCGGAGCCGGATCAGCTCCAGCGCCGAGGCCTTGGAAACCCCCTCTGGATTGATATCCAGCCAGGCCGTGAAACCGACGGCGTAGCTGACCTCGTGCAGGCCGATCCGTTCGACCAGTGCCAGGAAGTCCTCGGCGGTACCGGTGGGGCTGCGGAAGGTGACACGGGTCGCGGGCGAAGACCCGAGCTCTTCCCAGGGAACGACGCGGACCTCTCCGTCCAGCTCTCCGTCAGGGAACGGGGCGCTCACCTTGAAGCCGACCCCGAGCTCCTCCACCGCGACAACCGCATCGGGCCACGACCCGCGCAAGATCTCCAGGGCTGGTGCGGGATCGAAGGTCACCGTCTCCAGGATGCGATAGCCATCGGTGTGTTCGGGGTCCAGCTCGAGGGTCACCGCGCCGTTGGAGCAGACCGCGAACCCGTGCTCCAGGCCAAGGTCCGCGATGAGCGGCATCGCGGCCAGGATCGCACGGCCGGTGGCGATGACCACGTGAAAACCGGCGTCGGCGACCTCGCCCACAGCCTGACGAACCGCCGGCGACATGGAGCCGTCATGGCGGATCGTCGTGCCGTCGAGATCGAGGGCGATCAGTCGTTCTGCCATCCAGCGTCCCCGCTCACGCCGTCGGAGTCAGGACGTCAAGACCCAGGAACGGCCGCAACGCGGCAGGCACGACCACAGAACCGTCGGCCTGCTGGTGGTTCTCCAGAATGGCCACGAGCCAGCGGGTGGTGCCCAGGGTGCCGTTGAGCGTCGCGACATGGCGGGTCGCATTGCTGGCCGACTCGGGGTCACGCTCACGAATGTTGAGGCGGCGGGCCTGGTAGGTCGTGCAGTTCGAGGCCGACGTCAGCTCGCGATAACGACCCTGCGTGGGAACCCAGGCCTCGCAGTCGAACTTGCGCGCGGCCGGACCGCCGAGGTCGCCGGCAGCGGTGTCGATGATGCGGTACGGCACCTCGATCTTGGCGAGCATCTGCTGCTCCCAGCCGAGCAGTCGCTGATGCTCTGCCTCCGCCTCCTCAGGCCGGCAGTAGCTGTACATCTCGACCTTCTGGAACTGGTGGACGCGGATGATGCCACGGGTGTCCTTGCCATAGGACCCGGCCTCGCGGCGATAGCAGGCTGACCACCCGGCATAGCGTTTCGGACCGGCTGAGAGGTCCAGGATCTCGTCGGCGTGGTAGCCCGCAAGCGCGACCTCGGAGGTCCCGGTGAGATACAGGTCGTCGGCCTCGAGGCGATAGACCTCGTCGGCATGGGCGTCCAGGAACCCTGCGCCGTCCATGATGTCGGCCTTGACCAGCGTCGGGGTGATCATCGGCGTGAACCCGGCCTCAACAGCTTGGGCGATCGCCATGTTCAGCAGCGCCAGCTCGAGTCGCGCTCCGACGCCCTTGAGGAAGTAGAACCGAGATCCGCCGACCTTCGCGCCGCGCTCCATGTCGAGGGCATCGAGGCCCTCGGCCAGCTCGAGGTGATCCTTGGGCTCGAAGCCCTCGGCGGCGAAATCCCGTGCGGTGCCAACGGTCTCCAAGACCCGGAAGTCGTCCTCGCCACCGCTCGGGATGCCCTCGATGACGATGTTGGGGACTCGACGGATCAGCGCTGCCAGCTCGGCTTCAGCGTCGGCGGCGGCGATCTGCAACGCCTTGACGAGGTCGGACGTGGCCTTGGCCGCAGCCACCAGCACGGCCTTCTGATCGCCCTTTGCCGCTGCGACCTGCTTGCCAAACGCCTTCTGCTCGGCTCGAAGCGCCTCGAACTCGGCGATGGACGAACGGCGTAGCTCGTCGGCCTTCAGGATCTCGTCGACGATCCCCTCGTCCTCGCCCCGGGCACGCTGCGAAGCCCTCACGGCGTCCGGCTGTTCTCTCAGGAGCTTGATGTCGATCACACGCTTGAGCCTATCTGCGACGTTGTCCCATCATCGAACCCATTACTGACAGGGACAGCCAACAAGCACAGCCGCCACCACGTCTATCCACAACCACCAACCACCACGCCGTATGCCGGAAGCCCAGCTCAGCCGCGCACGTCGTGCACGTGATGGGCAAGGTCATGGATGAGGTACTTGCCGAGAGTCTCGATCGTGAATGTCGAGCCGTTGCTGCGCCGCCCGGTGCGCTGCCAGTCACCGTCGGTCACCGCGTCGAATGCTGCTGCGGCGGCCTCTGCCGCCGCCGAGAGCTCGACGCTGACCGCTGCCGGGTCCTGAGCACCATACGCGTCCGCGACCGCAGTGGCGTCCTGGTCCCAGTTATCGAAGAGCGGATCGACCTGCAGGCGCATGAGGTTCACCCGGGACTCGAACACCCGGCATACGTCCCGGACGTGACAGGCGTACTCCAGTGGTGACCACACCTGTCGTTCCGGCCGGGACGCGGCGTCGGCGCGGCGGAGCACCGCCGCCCAGCTGACGGCATTGGCCCGCAGCATCGCCGCAACCTGTCGACCGGACAGCGCGCCCGCGTCGAAACCACGCTCGTCGCAGGGCCGCTCCAGGACCCAGGTCCAGTCCTTCTGGTCGGGTTCGATGTCAGGGGCAATGCCGGACTGGCTCCCGGCTTCAGGGTCGGGTGCACCGTCATGGCCGGATGGACTGTCACTGCGGCCAGTGGGGGAGGTCATGGCTCCATCCTCGCGCAGGTCGTTCGACTGAGGACATAGGTGAGGTGGACATAAGCGAGGTGGACGAAAGTGAGGTGGAGGAAAGTGAGGTGGCCGATTTCCGGTAACGTCGCATCGTGCTGACAGACCACGCCGGATGGATCGCGATCGTCGCCGCCGGGGTGATCGCCATCGCCCTGCTGGCGTGGCTGGTCATCGCCACCTCAGGGGACAAGGTTGCCCAGGCTGCGTCGGCAGGTGTCCGTCGCTTCGGCCGCCGCCGTCCCCATCGTGAGCACTTCCGTCCGGCGGGGGCAGCGAAATCCGCCGAGGCGCCCAAGCACGTGGCCGCGATCATCGTCAACCCGACCAAGTTCGACAACCTCGCGGCGGTGCGGGCGCAGATCACCAAGGGCTGTCTTGACGTCGGATGGGGTCAACCCTTGTGGGTCGAGACGACTGCTGAGGACCCTGGCACGGGGCAGGCCCACCAGGCCGTCAAGGATGGCGCGGCGCTGATCTGCCCGCTGGGTGGCGACGGGACCGTCCGCGCTGTCGCGGCCGCACTGGTCGGCACCGAGATCCCCATGGGCCTCCTGCCCGGCGGCACCGCCAACCTGCTCGCCCGGAACCTCAACCTGCCGGTGGACTCGATCGATGCCGCGCTCAAGGTGGCACTGACCGGTCAGAACAAACGGATCGACGTGGGCCGGCTCACCGTTGACCCGTCCGGCGAGCACGAAAGCCCCGAGGAACACATCTTCCTGATCATGGCCGGCCTCGGCTTCGACGCGGCCATCATGGCTGACGCGCCGGAACGCCTGAAGAAGACCGTCGGCCCGCTGGCGTACACGATCTCGGGTGCGAAGAACCTCCGCGGCCCGCAGTTCAAGGTCCGGATGAAGATCGACGGCGGTCCCGAGTTCACCCGCCGGGCGCGCACCGTCGTCATCGGCAACTGCGGCAAGATCACGGGCGGGCTCGTGCTCATGCCCCAAGCCGAGGTCGACGACGGCTGGCTCGACGCCGTCGTCCTCTCGCCGGTTGGCGTCGTTGGCTGGGTTGCCGTGGCCGGACGAGTCATCTCGAAGAAGCGCAAGGGCCACCAGCGGGTGGACCACCACCGCCTCAAGTCAGTGACCATCCGCACGGACCGCCCCGAACGGGTCCAGATCGACGGCGACCCCATCGGCCAGGCTCGTGCCCTGTCCGCCAGCGTCGACCCCCTCGCGCTGATCATCCGTGTGGGCTGACCGTGTGTCCTGACCGGGTGTCGGCGGCATACCGCTTCGACAACGAGTGGCACCTTCCCGCGCCCAGCGATCAGGTTTACGCCGCGCTGGCTGACGTCGAACGCTACGAACAGTGGTGGCCCCAGATCCGTGAGGTCCATTGGATCGACCCCGACAGCGGAACGGTGCGGGTCCGCAGCCTGCTCCCCTACACCCTCGACCTGGTGCTGACTCGTGACTCCCAGGACGAAGCGCACGGGATCCTGCGGGTGCTCGTCGACGGAGACCTGCAGGGCTGGTGCGCCTGGCAGGTCGCTTCCGAAGGGGCCGGCACGCGGGCCGTGTTCAGCCAGGAGGTGGAGGTCACCTCGCCGATGTTGCGCCGCGCACCGTTCGCCATCCGGCCGCTGCTGCGCGGCAACCACGACCACATGATGCGATCAGGTGAGCGTGGTCTGCGCAGATTCCTGACCTGACTTTGCTCAGTTCAGACCGGTTTGCTCAGTTCAGACCGGTTTCTGCGTCGAGGTGCCGCGCAGGCTCCGGAGCCAGCTCCGCGCCTCGGTGAAGTCGCTGTCGTGCGTCCCTGCCGACACCTGGGCCTCGACACTGTCCGCCCGCGGGTAGGACCCCAGGAAGCGCACGTCGGCACAGACGCGTTTCAGCCCCATCAGGGTCTCGCCGACCCGCTCGTCACTGACGTGTCCCTCACAGTCGCTCGAGAAGCAGTTGTCACCGAGCCGGCCACCGTTGGGCCGCGACTCGATCCGGGTCAGGTTGATGCCGCGCGCCGCGAACTGCTCGAGCAGCTCGAGCAGGCCTCCAGGGTGGTCCTCGCGCTGGAAGAGGACCACTGACGTCTTGTCGGCCCCTGTCGGCGCAGGCAGCTGACCGGGCCGGGAGACGAGCACGAAACGCGTGACAGCGCCGCTGTTGTCGC
>JABBOX010000196.1 GCA_012927555.1 Phycicoccus sp. | reverse complement strand
CGCCCTGACCAGCGCCGTGAACGCCTACTGCCACCGCCATGGTCTGGTCACGTTGACGGCCGGTACGTTTGGCAACGTGATGCGTTTCCTGCCGCCGCTCTCGGCCGGGGACGACTTGCTGAACGAAGGGCTCGACATCCTCGGGCAGGCCTTCGCGGCCAACGCCTGAGCGCCCGCCTCATTTCGACTGACAGCCCGTCTCATTTCGACTCGAAAGGCCCGATCCCCGTGGCATTGACCGATTCCGAGAAGTCCCTGCTCGCGCGCGTCCCCACCGGCCTGTTCATTGCTGGCCAGTGGCGGGCCGGCAGCGACGGCCGGACGATCGACGTGGAGGACCCGTCGACGGGAGAGGTCCTCGCGTCCGGGGCGCCCGCCCCCGCCGCGGCCGGCGCGGCTGCCCTTGACGCGGCTGTTGCGGCGCAGGCTGGCTGGGCTGCGACGCCCCCCCGGGACCGCGGCGAGATCCTGCGCAAGGCGTTCATGGAGATCACGGCCAGGGCCGAGGAGTTCGCCCTGCTGATGACCCTGGAGATGGGCAAGCCGCTGGCCGAGGCGCGTGGCGAGGTGACCTACGGCGCGGAGTTCTTCCGGTGGTTCTCCGAGGAGGCGGTCCGGATCAGCGGGCGCTGGGCGACGGCCCCGAACGGCGCGACCAGGTTGATGACGATGAAGCAGCCCGTCGGCCCAACACTGATGATCACGCCGTGGAACTTCCCGCTGGCCATGGGCACTCGCAAGATCGGGCCGGCGCTGGCGGCTGGCTGCACCATGGTGGTCAAGCCGGCAAAGCAGACGCCGCTGTCGATGCTGGCCCTGGTGGATCTGCTCACCGAATGCGGTGTGCCAGCCGGTGTCGTCAACGTCATCACGACCAGCCGCACCGGCGAGGTGATCGAGCCGATCATCCGCGATCCGCGACTGCGCAAGCTCACCTTCACCGGGTCCACCCCGGTCGGCCGCAAGCTCGTCGAGCAGTCCGCCGAGCAGCTGCTGCGGGTCTCGATGGAGCTCGGCGGCAACGCGCCGTTCCTGGTGTTCGAGGACGCCGACGTGGACAAGGCGGTCGAGGGCGCGATGCTGGCCAAGATGCGCAACATCGGTGAGGCCTGCACGGCGGCCAACCGGTTCCTGGTCCATGAGAGCGTTGCCGAGGAGTTCTCGGCCAAGTTCGCCGCCAGGATGGCCGCCATGACGGTTGGTCGCGGCACCGAAGACGGTGTCACTGTCGGACCGCTCGTCGACGCAACGGCCCAGGCTTCGGTGGCCGCACTGGTGGATGATGCCAAGGCCAAGGGCGCCACGGTCGTCTGCGGCGGCACCACCTTGGGAGACCAGGGTTACTTCTACGCCCCCACGCTCCTGACCGGCGTGACCGCGGATGCCCTGATGATGCGTGAGGAGATCTTCGGCCCGGTGGCGCCGATCGCGACGTTCACGACCGAGGCGGAGGCGATTGCGCGGGCCAACGACACTGAATACGGCCTGGTGGCCTATGTATTCACCCGTGACCTGTCGCGCACGCTGCGGGTCAGCGAGGCCCTGGAGTTCGGGATGGTTGGCATCAACCAGGGCATCGTGTCCAACCCGGCGGCGCCTTTCGGCGGGGTCAAGCACTCGGGCTTCGGTCGTGAGGGTGGTTTCGAGGGCATCGAGGAGTACCTCGAGATCAAGTACGTCGGCATCGCTCCGTAGCCCACCTTTCGACGTTGGAGGAAGCATGGCTGGCAGCACTTCAGCCCCCCGCTCGGCCGTCGTCGTCGGCGGCAACCGCATTCCGTTCGCCCGCGCCAACGGTCCATACCTCCATGCGTCGAACCAGGACATGTTCACCGCTGCCCTTGACGGCCTCGTGGCCCGGTTCGGGCTGTCCGGCCAGGGCGTCGGTGAGGTGGCAGCGGGCGCTGTCGTGAAACACAGCCGTGATTTCAACCTGATTCGGGAGAGCGTCCTCGGCTCTCGGCTCTCGCCCACGACGCCCGCGTACGGAGTGCAGCAGGCGTGCGGCACGGGGCTTGAGGCCACGATCCTCGTGGCCAACAAGATCGCCCTGGGCCAGATCGACTGTGGGATCGCCGGTGGTGTCGACTCCGCCAGCGACGCCCCTATCGCGGTCGGCGAGGACCTGCGCGAGAAGCTGCTGGCGGCCAACCGGGCCAAGGCCACGCTGGACCGTATCAAGGCGCTGAGGGGACTTCGCCCCAGCCACCTCGTGCCCGAGATCCCCCGCAACTCGGAGCCGCGCACCGGCCTGACCATGGGCGAGCATCAAGCCATCACCACCGCTGAGTGGCAGATCGACCGCACAGCCCAGGACGAGCTGGCCGCGGCAAGCCACCACAACCTGGCCGCGGCCTACGACCGTGGCTTCTTCGACGACCTGGTCACGCCCTACCTGCAGGTGGCCCGTGACCAGAACCTGCGCCCCGACACCAGCGTCGCGAAGCTGGCCCGGCTCAAACCGGTATTCGGCAAGGGCGACGGCGCAACGATGACGGCTGGCAATTCCACGCCGCTGACCGACGGCGCCTCGGTGGTGCTGCTCGGCTCGCAGCAGTGGGCTGACGAGCATGGCCTCCCCGCGCTGGCCCGGTTCGTCGACGCCGAGACCGCCGCGGTGGACTACGTCAACGGGGGCGAGGGGCTGCTGATGGCCCCGGTGTTTGCCGTGGTGCCCCTCCTCGCCCGACAGGGCCTGTCCTTGCAGGACTTTGACTACTACGAGATCCACGAGGCGTTCGCCTCGACGGTCCTGGTGACGTTGGCCGCCTGGGAGAGCGAAGAGTTCTGTGTGGAGCGGCTCGGCCTCGATGCACCTCTTGGCGCGATCGATCGGAACAAGGTCAACGTCAACGGCTCCTCGCTGGCGGCGGGCCACCCCTTCGGCGCCACTGGCGGACGCATCGTGGCATCCTTGGCCAAGCAGCTGTCCCAGAAGGGGTCAGGCAGGGGCCTGATCTCCATCTGCGCGGCTGGCGGTCAGGGCGTCGTGGCCATCCTCGAGGCGATCTGAGATGAACGACGCCAGGACCCTCACGCTGGACAGCACCCCCAACCTCACCGTCCTTTTTGCGCGCGCCGCAGCGACCTCCATCGGCCGCGGCGGCCCCCTTCAAGATGTTCAGGTGCGTCATCCCCGGACGTGGATCCGCCTCGGTGAGCTGGCGGCCTACGACAAGGTCTGCGGGTTCGCGCTGCGAGACACCCTCCCGGCGACCTATCTTCACGTGCTCGTCTTTCCCCTCCAGGCGACGCTGATGGCTGACCGCAGGTTCCCTTTGGGCATGCCCGGCCTGGTTCACGTTCACAACCGGATCGTCCAGCATCGACCCGTCGACGCCGGCGAGCCCCTTACGCTGCGCTCGAGCGCGCGGGCGCTGCGCCCTCATGAGAAGGGTGCGCAGATCGATCTCGTCGGTGAGGTTCGTGTTGGTCACGAGCTCGTGTGGGAGGGCGTCAGCACCTACCTCTCGCGCGGGGCCTCGGTGCCCGGAGAGATGGCGCCGGCCCAGCACGTCGCTGTGGATCTCGGGCCCGATGCGCCTGCGAACGCGGTCTGGGACGTTCCCGGGGACATGGGGCGTCGCTATGCGGCGGTCAGCGGTGACGTGGACCCGATGCACCTGAGCTCATTGACCGCGCGAGCCTTCGGCTTCCCGGGTGCCCTCGTTCAGGGCATGTGGACCAAGGCGCACGCTCTGGCAGCGATCGAGGCCCGACTCCCCGACGCCTACGTCGTGGACGTCGACTTCAGTGAGCCGTTGTTGCTCCCGTCCATCGTCAATTTCTTTGTCGCGCAACAGGATCTGGGCTGGGACTTCGCCGTCCGGCCGGCCGAGGGAGCCGGCGATCACCTGCGTGGCACCGTCCGGGCGCTGTGATCGTTTGGCTCGAACTAACTGGGGTGCGAAACCGGTTTGCGTGCTAGCCTGATAAATGGTTGCAGTTGCAGTTCCTCGCAGATCGAAGAAGTGCCCGCTCACCAGCGGGCTCTTTTTATTCACAGCGGGCATGTCCCGTTAGTTGTGGGGGTGTCTCGGCGGCTTGGAGCCCACGAAGTGTGGACTCTATTGGATATCAAAGAAAGAGTTATTCCTCATGGTTCAAGGCACAGTTAAGTGGTTCAACGCTGAAAAGGGCTTCGGCTTCATCGCCCAGGATGGCGGCGGACCTGACGTGTTCGTTCACTACTCCGCGATCGAGACGAGCGGCTACCGTTCGCTCGAAGAGGCACAGCGCGTGGAGTTCGAGGTCACCCAGGGTCCCAAGGGCCCCCAGGCTGAGAAAGTTCAAGCCCTCTGATTTGAGAGACACTCTCATCTCACAGCAGTAACTGCGACACATAGTCGTTTTCGCACCAGGCCCCCCGGCTTCGGCCGGGGGGCCTCGTGGTTTCCAAGCTCCGTGGTTTCCAGGCTCCGTGGTTTCAAGCTCGTGGTGTCCGACCTGGCTCAGCGGTGCAGGTTCTCCAGGAAGGTCTTGGCGATGGGCGCCGCGTCGGTGGCACCGCTCCTGCCCTGTTCCACCAGCACGGCGAACGCCACCGTTCCCTGCCAGCCGACGAACCAGGCGTGGGTCGCCGGAGGGTCGTCCGTTCCGTATTCAGCAGTTCCTGTCTTGCCGTACACCGGCCCCCCTGGGACGGAGTTGAACACGCCCTTCGCGGTGCCGTTGGTGACCACGAGACGCATCAGGCTCTGAAGCTCACCGATGGCCTTGGCGTCCAGCGGTTTTGGGGTCCGATCAGCTCCGGCCACCGCCGGAGCGCTGATCAGCGCTGGTTCGATGTAGCTTCCGCGCGCCACTGAGGCGACCATGACCGCCAGGGATGCCGGCGAGACCGAGGTCTTGGCCTGGCCGAACGCCGTGGCTGCCCTTTCCGTCTTGGAAGTGGCTACGGGAACCGAGCCGCCGAACGTCCCCGCGATCCCCAGATGCTTGCCCCAGCCTGCGCCGACGCCCAGTGCGACCGCTGCATCGTGCACGTCGGCGTCCCCCATGGTGGCGGCGAGCCCCACGAATGCGGTGTTGCAGGAATGGGCAAAGTCCACCGAGAACGGCACCAGCCCCAAGGTCTCGTGCTCGTAGTTTCGCATCGTGAGGCCGTCGACCACGACGGTCGGGGGACACAGCACCGGCTTGGATGGCAACAGCCCTTTGGTCAGCAACGAGTATGTCGTGGCGACCTTGAGCGTGGACCCCGGCGCATACGAGCTCAACAACGCGCGGTTCATGCCGACGGCGGGCGAGTTGGCGACGGCGAGCAGATCCCCGGTGGCGACGTCAACGGCCACGAGCGCTGAGGGCACTGTGCCGCTGCCGGCCAGGGCCGCTTCGGCCGCGGACTGTGTCTTGGAGTCCAACGTCAAGGTCATCGGGGCGCCATCGACTGCCGCCTTCTCGAACAGCGGCACATCCGGCTTGTCGCTCGCGGTCACCCGTACTCCGGGCGTGCCGCCGAGCGTGGCGTCGTACTGCCCTTGCAGCCCACTCAGGCCGACATAGTCGCCGGCCACGTATCGACCCTTGCCGTTCTTGATGGTCTCGGCGGTGGCCGCGCCGTAAGAGCCCAGCAACGGTCGGGCAAAGGTGGAGGAGGGCGCCAACGGCTGTATCCGTGGCGGGTAGATGACACCGATCAGGGCGAAGAGCTGCGCTTCGTGAGCTTTGAAGGCGGTCTCGCGATATGCCACGACGGGGATTGGCGCTTTTGAGCCGGAGGTCTTGGCTGCGTTGAGCTTGGCGACCAGGTAGCCGTCCGGCTCGTTGACCACCTTCTCCAGAGCGGTGACCGTGTCGGCCGAAGCTCGTGCCGGGTCGATCGCGACGTCATAGACCTTGCCGACCGCCATGATCGGTGAGCCGTCGCGGCCCAGGACCTCGCCGCGCTTGCCCCAGGTCCGGGCGGCGACCAGTTTTGCCTTGGCGCCCACGTTCGGGGCCCACATCGTGGCTCCATCCCTGGCCACGACATCCCAGAGCTCGGCATCGTTGCGCTGCAACGAGATTGGCATGGTGTAGGCCCAGGTTGAGCCCTCGGCCACGGTCCAGGCGACAGAGAGCTTCCCCGTGGCCCTGTCGCCGTCGCGGACAAAAGACGTGACGGTGACCTTGACCGGTCCGCTCCCAAGCCCCGCGGTCGTGGTCTTGAAGCTCGCAGCCACCTGGTCAGGGGTTCGACCGGCATACGCCATCTTGAGGACGTCGCGCTGGGACCACCCCGCAGCGAACCGGTCAGCTGCTGTGCGGGAGTCCTTGTCGAGGCGTATCTGCTCGTTGTGCCGGGCGAAGGCGAACCCCCCGGCGGCGGCGCCGACCACGATGACCCCGGTCACCACGGAGGCGATGATGATGCGTCTGCTCATGGCGCCCATCCAACCGCACGGCCCGTGATGAGGACGCTCGGGTGGGAGGCCCCTGTCGTCTGCCCGCCGAAATGGGCCCGTTTCGTTGGCCCGCAGGGCTCCCGCTCGAACGGGATGCGTGGCAGAGTGCGGCCATGAAGAGCACCATGCAAGAGTCGCCGTTGCTGATTTCGCGAATCCTCCAGTCCGGCACGCTCTTGCATGCCGACCAGGAAGTCGTGACCTGGACCGCGGACGGGCCTCGGCGGACGTCATACGCGGAGGTGGGCACCCAGTCGGCTCAGTTCGCCCATGCGTTGCGGGGTCTGGGCGTCGATGGCGACCAGCGCGTTGCCACGTTCATGTGGAACAACGCCGAGCACCTCGTGGCCTATCTGGCTGTGCCGTCCATGGGCGCTGTCCTCCAGGCGTTGAACATTCGGCTCTTCCCCGAGCAGATCATCTACGTCACCAACCACGCCGGGGGCCGGGTCATCGTCCTGGACAACAGCCTGGCCGCGCCTTTCAGCAAGCTGCTGCCGCATCTGTTGACGTTGCGCCATGTCATTGTCAACGGCCCGATCCCCGACGAGGTTCGCGCGGCGCTCGAGGCTGCCCCGCAGATCGAGGGCGTCCACGACTGGGACACCCTGCTCGCCGCGCAGCCCACAACCTTTGACTGGCCGGTTCTGGACGAGAACGACGCGTCCTCCATGTGTTACACCTCGGGGACGACCGGCAACCCCAAGGGCGTTGTCTACTCCCACCGCTCCAACTACCTGCACACCATGCAGGTGTCTATGAGTCTTGGCTTCAATCAAGGCGATCGGCTGCTGGCAGTGGTGCCGATGTTCCATGCCAACGCCTGGGGCCTGCCCTACGCCGCGCTCATGGTGGGGGCGTCGCTGATCATGCCCGACCGGTTTCTGCAGGCCGAGCCGCTCGCGAAGATGATCGAGGCCGAGAAGGTCACCGGTGGTGGCGCCGTCCCGACCATCTGGACCGATCTGCTGCGCTACCTCGACGAGCACCCGACCGACACCTCCACCCTGCGCACGGTCATCGTCGGTGGCTCCGCCTGCCCGCCTTCCCTGATGAAGGCCTACGACGAGCGCCACAACATCGAGGTCCTTCACGCATGGGGTATGACGGAGATGTCTCCCCTGGGGTCGGTGGCGGTGGCGCCCGCAGGGACGACCGGGGATGAGCACTGGCGCTACCGCCAGACGCAGGGCCGCATCGCCTCCACCCTCGAAGCCCGGCTGGTCGGTCCCGATGGCGCCGAGGTGCCCTGGGACGGCGAGAGCGTGGGAGAGCTCGAGGTCCGCGGTCCCTGGATCACCGGCAGCTACTACGACAACGGGACCAACTCCGAAGCCGAGCGCGCCGATGCTGCCGCGAAGTTCGACGACGGCTGGCTTCGCACGGGCGATGTGGGCTCGCTCACGCCCGACGGATTCCTGCAGCTGACGGACCGCGCCAAGGACGTGATCAAGTCCGGCGGTGAGTGGATCTCGTCCGTCGACCTCGAGAACGCGCTGATGGGTCACCCAGACGTGCTCGAGGCCTCCGTGGTCGGCGTTCCCGACGAGAAGTGGGGTGAACGGCCGCTGGCCACGGTGGTTCGCGCGGCCGACTCCACGATCGACGCCGCGGGGCTCAAGGAGTACCTCGGCAGCAAGGTCGCCGGGTGGCAGGTGCCCGAGCGCTGGGCCTTCATCGACGAGGTTCCCAAGACCAGCGTGGGCAAGTTCGACAAGAAGGTTCTTCGCAAGCGCTATGCCGAGGGTGATTTGAACGTCGAGACGCCCGCTTGACCCTCGTTTGTTCGTTCTGCCTGATATTGGCCGCATACTGGTAGGGCGACGTCACTAGTTTCTTCGGTGTGCCGAGCATCCGAACAAGGGCCTCGGTATGCGGTGATTCCTCCCGCACCATGGGGCTGACCACATTCCAGCAGGACAGGCAGGTGCACGGGTGACGGAGCAGGAACCGGGCGACGAGCAAGCACGTCCTGACTCGGCGTCCCTGCCTGCGGGTGATCCCTCGAGGCATGAGGTACAGCTCGCGCAGAGACGCGCCAATCGCCACCCCCTGCTGCGTCGCACCTCTATCGTCGTGGCGGCAGGTCTGGTTCTTCTGCTGACCTTGGGCACCGCGGCGTACGTCAAGCTCAACGGCAACATCACGAAGTACGACGTGTCGAAGCTGCTCGGGCAGCGCCCGAAGAACAACGCCACCCCTGACAAGCTCACCAACCTCAAGCCTGTCAACATCTTGGTGATTGGCTCGGACACCCGTGATCTGGGCACCAAGTCGTTCGGGACGACAGCGGGGGCTCGCTCCGACACGACCCTGATCGTGCACCTGTCTGGCGACCGTAAGTCGGCAGTGGTGGTCAGCGTGCCTCGTGACTCGATGACCCGGGCGCCGGCGAACTGCAAGGACCCGAGCGGCAAGGTCGCGGACGGTCCGATCAGGCAGTGGAACGCGAACTACTCCCTCGGCGGCCCCGCTTGTCTGATTCGCACGGTCGAGGGCACCACCGGCATCTTCATCGACCACTTCATGGTGGTGAACTTCCTGGGATTCCAGTCGATGGTTGACGCTCTGGGCTCGGTCGAGGTCTGTATGCCAACGGCCGTGGTCGATCCCCAAAGCCAGCTGAACCTGCCGGCCGGCCTCAGCAGGGTCACAGGCAAGCAGGCTCTGGCCTTCGTCCGGGTTCGTCACAACATGGGCGACGGGTCGGACCTCGGCCGGATCGACCGCCAACAGGCGTTCTTGTCCTCGATGGTCCAGGAGGCGACGAGCACCAACCTGCTCCTGCGTCCGGACAAGCTCTTCCGTTTCCTTGACGCAGCGACCAAGTCACTGACCACCGACCCGGCGCTGGGCAACCTGAACGCGCTTCGAGAGGTGGCCCAGAGCGTGGTCGGTCTGAAGTCCTCGCAGGTCCGGTTCGTGACGGTGCCGACCGAGGCCTACCCGCCTGACCACAACCGCGTCCAGTGGACCTCGGCCGCGGAGGCCTTGTGGAAGTCGATCCGCGAAGACGCTCCTTTGCCCGGCACCAAGCCTGCGCCGGGCTCCACCCCGACGCCCACCCCCACCCAGACTCCGCCGGTGCTGACGGTAACGCCGGATCAGATCACGGTGTACGTCGGCAACGACTCTGGCGTCCCCGGGATTGCGCGCCAGGCTGCCGAAGACCTGCGCCTTCAGGGGTTCAACATCAGCGGCATGGCGACCGAGAGCAGCGGCAAGGCAGGCGCCACCGTCATGTACTCGGCGGCCAACCACGACAAGGCTCTGACTGTGGCGGCGGCCTTCCCTGGCGCTGTCCTGGTGGAAGACAGCGCGGCGGGTGACGTCATCCGGGTCAGCCTGGGCACGGGCAGCCCGAACGTGGTCGCGGTGCCCAACCGGATCGGCACGACCCCCATACCGACACACACGCTGAGCGCCACTGCCGCCCCCACCCCGTCCTCCACCGTGACGATCAAGGCCCGGACGGCTGACACCAACATCTGCTCGAAGTAACGATCCGCACGAAGTAGCGTTTTGTGAAACCACGCATTGCGCCGGTAGCCTGTGCAGGCTCCCGAACCGGTCGCCGCCCGCGGTGATCGACGAAGTGGCACGGAGGCGTCGCCTAGCCCGGTTTATGGCGCCCGCCTGCTAAGCGGGTTTGGGTTAATCCCCATCGCGAGTTCAAATCTCGCCGCCTCCGCCAACATGAAGGGCCCCCCGGTCTCAGGCTGGGGGGCCCTTCACGTCACGGTCCTGCCGGTGCCGCCGGCGTGTTCGGATGGCCTACTTCAGGCCGAGGCGGGCTTTGAGTCCGTCGAGCTCGGTCATGAGAGTTGCCGGCAGGGTGTCGCCGAACTTGTGGAACCACGCCTGGATCTGGGGGATCTCGGCCTCCCACTCGTCGGTGGAGACGTGCAGCGCCGCCTCGATCTGCCCCTGTGTCATGTCCAGCCCGTCGGTGTCGAGCGACTCCACGGTCGGCACGTAGCCGATCGGCGTCTCGGTGGCGGTCGCGCGGCCCTCGATGCGCTCAACGACCCACTTGAGCACCCGGGAGTTCTCGCCGAACCCTGGCCACAGGAAGTCACCGTTGTGGTCGCGACGGAACCAGTTGACGTAGTAGATCCTCGGCAGCTTGGCCGCGTCGGCGCTCTTGCCGATGTTGAGCCAGTGCTCGAAGTAGTCGCCCGCGTCGTAGCCGATGAAGGGCAGCATCGCCATCGGGTCGCGGCGGACGACGCCCACCTCACCGGTCGCGGCAGCCGTCGTCTCAGAGGAGAGGGTCGCGCCCATGAACGTGCCGTTCACCCAGTCACGGGACTCGGTGACCAGGGGGATGGTGGTGTTGCGTCGGCCACCGAAGAGGATCGCTGAGATCGGCACGCCCTCAGGGTCGTCGTACTCCGGCGCGAGGATCGGGCACTGGTCGATCGGCGCGCAGTAGCGCGAGTTCGGGTGGCTGGACAGGAGGCCCTTCTTGCCGTCTGCGGGGGTCCAGTCGTTGCCCTTCCAGTCCGTCGCGTGGTCCGGCATGTTCTCGAGGCCCTCCCACCAGACGTCGCCGTCGTCGGTCAGCGCGACGTTGGTGAAGACCGAGTTGCCCTTCTCGAGGGTGCGGATCGCGTTCGGGTTGGTCTTCTCGTTGGTGCCCGGGGCGACACCGAAGAAGCCGAACTCCGGGTTGACGGCGTAGAGGCGTCCGTCCTTGCCGAACCTCATCCAGGCGATGTCATCACCGAGCGTCTCGACCCTCCAGCCTGGGATGGTCGGCGCCAGCATGGCCATGTTGGTCTTGCCGCAGGCGCTGGGGAAGGCGGCGGCGATGTAGTGGGTCTCCTGCTGGGGGGAGATGAGCTTGAGGATCAGCATGTGCTCGGCGAGCCAGCCCTCGTCGCGGGCGATCACGGACGCGATACGAAGGCTGTAGCACTTCTTGCCCAGGAGGGCGTTGCCGCCGTATCCCGATCCGAAGGACCAGATCATCCGCTCCTCGGGGAAATGCACGATGTACTTGGTGTCGTTGCACGGCCACGCGACGTCCTGCTCGCCTGCCTGGAGCGGGGCGCCCAAGGAGTGGAGTGCGGGCACGAACTCGGCGTCGAGCTCCTCGATCTTTTTCAGCACCTCGGTGCCGCACAGGGCCATGACACGCATCGATGCCGCGACGTATGCCGAGTCGGTGAGCTCCACGCCGAACTTGGGGTCCTCTGCGTTGAGGCGTCCCATCACGAACGGGATGACGTACATCGTGCGTCCGGTCATCGACCCCCGGTAGAGGTGTTTCATGACCGTCTTCATCTGTTCCGGCGGCATCCAGTTGTTGATCGGGCCGGCGTCTTTCTCGTCCACGGAGCAGATGAAGGTGCGATCCTCGACCCGCGCGACGTCGGAGGGGTCGGAGGCGCAATGGAACGAGTTGGGCTTGATGTCGTCGTTCAGGCGGGTGAAGGTGCCGGTGGACACGAGCTTGTCCGTCAGTGTTGTCCACTCCTGGGCTGAGCCGGTCACCCACGAGATGCGGTCAGGCGTGGTCAGTGCCGCGACCTCTGCCACCCATTCAGCCAGGCGGCCGTGGCTGGTGGAGCCGTCGCTCGGGATCTGAAGTTCTGCCGTGGTCGTCATGAGGTTGGGCCTTCCTCCGCATGGTGAACGCGCTCGTTCCGACACGGTAAGGCCTCGGGTGAGCCAGAGGGAATGGGTGGTCAGTCACCGTCTCGCATGTCGTTCACTTTCGCCTTGGTGACCCGTCCGGAATACAGCCTTGACGGGGTCGGATTGTATTGGTGTAATGCTGTAATCACGAAGTGCGGAGGCAGTCATGAAACACGAGCACCACACCCCGTCCGGTGCGCCGGGTCGCCGGGGCACAGGTGGTCCCCGGCGTGGTGGCCCCTTCGGCCGCCCGGGCGGTTGGCAGCACGGCGGTTGGCAGCAGGGAGACCTGCCCGACGCCAGCGACGCGGCCGCCTGGTTCGCCGGACGCATCCCTGACGACTGGTTCACCGGTGACCTGAAGGTCACCGTCGACCGTGATGAGATCACCGTGATCGGCGAGCTTCCCGCCCCCGACAGTGACGAGCCGGCTGCGGCAGAGGGGCGGATCACCCGTTGGCGCGAGGACACCCGCGAGCAACGGATGAGGATCGCCGACGAAGCCCAGACCAAGTACGGCCGCAGCATCGCCTGGGGCGCGCGGATCGGCAAGACCGGTCAGCTGTTCACGCACCTGGCGGTTCCCGCGATGACCCGCCTGCGCCAGAGCGAGCGCCAGGTCCTCGACACGTTGGTGGATGCCGGGGTGGCACGGTCTCGTTCCGAGGCGCTCGCCTGGTGCGTGCACCTGGTCGGACAGCACACCGACGAGTGGCTCACCGGGCTGCGCGAGGCCTTGTCCGAGGTCGAGCGGCTGCGCGGCGAAGGCCCGAGTTTGTGAGCACTGATCGGACGGCGGGCGCGGATTTCCGTCAGGGGCCGGTCAACGGGTAGTCTTTCGCGACGTTGCGCCCGGTGATATCGCCGAGTCGTGACGCGTGCGCCCGTAGCTCAACGGATAGAGCATCTGATTACGGATCAGAAGGTTGGGGGTTCGAATCCCTCCGGGCGCGCTCTGTTGAGACAGAACCTGAACGCCCTCGAGATGTCGGGGGCGTTTGGCGTGTCCCGGCAAACCCGCAGGTCAGCGCCATGGTGAGGTGCTCCGGTCCGGTCGACAAAGTCCTGCTGACGATGCCCGCCGGGGCTGATCCCGGCCCAGGATGGCCGGGTCAAGGCACACGACGGGCCGCTCAGGGCACATAAGGAAGGTTTCCCAGGGCACATAAGGGGACCGTGCGCCCTAGTTCAAAGCGCGCACCCATCCGCGCCTGACAGCCCTCGCACGTTGCCCAAGGCATACATCGGACGCCAGGGCATGCGTCGTTTCGGCGGGCATTGCGGCTGGTGAGTGTGGTCACCTGATCTGGCCCCACTTCGGCCGATTATCTTCATGAATGTTGGCCCCAGGGTGGTGGTGATGCTGCTGGCGGGTGGGGCGGTGT
>JABBOX010000135.1 GCA_012927555.1 Phycicoccus sp. | reverse complement strand
GTCACGGATCTGGTCACGGCCCACACCCTCCCCGGACATGAAAACGGCCCGCAAGCTAAGCTTGCGGGCCGTTGACCTGCGATTATACCGCTGACATGTTGGTAGCGGGGGCAGGATTTGAACCTGCGACCTCCGGGTTATGAGCAAGGCGAGCCCAGTCCCATACCGCCCGATCCGTCTCCCCCGTGACCATTCTTCGCGCTCCGAACGGCGGCGACCTCTCATCCGTCCCAACGCTGCCGCTCCGTCCCATGGCGTCTTGGTCACGGATCTGGTCACGGTCTTGACTAAGGTTCCCATTCCTGTGGTGACAGCGCTCATACGTGGCTACTCAGCGAACGGTCTACGAAGCACCCCTGGACGGCGACCTTCTCGTGGCCACGGACATCTTCGCGGCTGAGATCGGGGTGCGTGACTCAGATCGCGTCCCGGAAGCAACGGATTCGCAGGCTGCGGCGCCGCTATTGCCCTCTCTCTCGACCAAGACTCCGACTGAAAACGGTCGGTCGCAGGCCCTGAGCAGGCCGAACACCACTCTCTCCCAGCGTACGGACACGAAGGCTTGACTTTCTCCTCAGAATCGAAGGCTCGGCGGTTCGACCCCGGCCCGCACCACATACTCGGAGTTCACAGTGATGACCCGGCGGGTTTCGTCATCATCCGGCCGAGGAGGTTGTCCGTCATTGGAACGTCCGTGACGCCACGGCACATCTAACGAGGAGATCTGCAATGCGTGCAGTGCTTTACGAGGCTTTCCAACAACTGCCCGAAGTAGTCACCGTCGATGACCCCGCTTGTCCCGAAACCGGCGTCGTCATTGAAGTGGCAGCCACCGGTCTGTGCCGAAGTGACTGGCACGGGTGGATGGGACACGACCCGGATATCCGACTCCCACACGTCCCTGGCCATGAATTCGCCGGCGTGATCGCCGAGGTCGGCTCGCAGGTCCAAGGATGGCACCTCGGTGACAAGGTCACGGCTCCTTTCGTCTGCGCGTGCGGCCAGTGCCAGACCTGCCGACGGGGCGAACACCAGGTGTGTGACAGACAGTTCCAACCCGGGTTCACCCACTGGGGATCGTTCGCAGAACTTGTGGCCATCGATCATGCGCAGGTCAACCTCGTTCGGGTCCCGGACGACATGGCCTTGGAGACCGCGGCCAGTCTGGGCTGCCGTTTTGCCACCGCGTACCGGGCTGTGGTCCACCATGGTCGGGTCCAAAGCGGCGACTGGGTGGTCATTCACGGCTGCGGCGGCGTCGGACTGTCCGCCGTGATGATCGCGGCAGCCCGCGGCGCACAGGTCATCGCCGTCGACATCTCAGCGACTGCGCTGGAACTGGCCCGGACCTTTGGGGCCGCTGTCACGCTCGACCCCGGGCACGTCGACATCGTGGATGCCGTACGTGACCTCACGGGCGGCGGTGCTCAGGTATCCATCGACGCACTCGGCAGCGTCGAAACATGCCGGAACTCGATCCGTAGCCTGCGCAAGCGAGGTCGCCACATCCAGGTCGGACTGATGCTGGGCGCCGACGACGCGCCGCCTGTGCCCATGTCCACCGTCATCGCCGCGGAGCTTGAGATCGTGGGTAGCCATGGGATGGCAGCCCACGACTACCCGACAATGCTGGCCGAGATCACGGCGGGCACGCTCAGCCCGCAACGTCTCGTTCAACACCGGATAGATCTCTCCGAGGCACCCGCCAAACTCGCCGCTCTCGATCAACAGCCCGGCAACGGCATCACCATCATCAGCCCAACGCCACTGGCACCATGAACCACGCCGCCCACCAGCTTGCCTTCTCGTATCTCCGCAGCCAAGGACCGCGTGGCGTCACAATCCGCACCGGGCGTGAAACCCAGCCCAGCCCAGCTTCCGCATGGCCCACTCCCTCCGACACGGTTCTCCAACAACACTGTGCTCTGAGGGACCGACACCGCAAGAGTCTGGGTCGGGCGGCGACCGGGGGGAGTTCGCGAATGGCCGCTCATCCTCAGAGCCGAGCGACCCAACAGCGGCAGGCATCCGGTCGTTTGGCCGGGCTCCGTCTATGCATTGTTATGCACCTTGGCAACAATGGAGGGTCTCGCGCGTGGCAGGGCCCCCTGGGCCACAGGCTCGATTGGGGAATCGGCATACCCGGTCCGCGGGTGTCCGCAAGGGATCCTGCCCTGGCACGGGCCGTGTTGTCTTCGCAAGGGGCGAGCCTGAGGCTCCCAAACGGCGTGGTCGTGGGCGAACACGACGCGAGACGGATCCAACTGCTTGGGAACCGTTTCGTCAGCGGAGCGCCACATCGGGTCCCGCAGGCAACAATGTCGCGTCCGGTCTTCTTGGAATGCCCTGATAGCCGCGCGTTAGAACCCACGGCCCTTGGCCTGTGGCGATGGATGCTCGCTCAGAAACCAGCGACAGAGTGCGGCGTATACGGAGCCTCCAACTGGGCCACCTCGTCCTGGGTCAGCACGATATCGAGCGATGCGATCGCGTCATCCAGATGCGCAGGCTTTCGTGCGCCGGTGATCGGTGCCGAGACGACCGGGTTGCGCGATACCCACGCGAGAGCGATCTGTGCCCGGGATACGCCGCGAGTCTCAGCGATCGATGCGACCGCCTCGACGATGACCCTGTCGCTCAACTGGTGTCCGTAGAGCATCTTGCCGAATTCGTCGGTCGCGGATCGCTCCGTTACTTCATCCCAATCGCGGGTGAGGCGACCACGCGCTAGCGGACTCCACGGAATCGCGGCGATCTTCTCGTCGGCGCACAGCGGCAACATCTCACGCTCTTCCTCCCTGTTGAGCAGGTTGTAGTGGTCCTGCATCGATACGAAGCAAGACCAGCCGTTGAGTCTCTGAAGATGCAGGGCTTTGCTGAATTCCCAGGCGAACATCGAGGAGGCTCCGATATATCTGGCCTTTCCAGATTTCACAACGTCATCTAGCGCCTTCAGCGTTTCCTCGATCGGCACCGCATGGTCCCAGCGGTGGATCTGGTAGAGGTCGACGTAGTCCGTGCCGAGCCGGGTGAGGCTGGCGTCGATCTCGGCGAGGATCGCCTTGCGCGAAAGCCCGCCCCCGTTCGGGCCCAGGCGCATGGCACCATGAACCTTCGTGGCGAGGACGATTTCGTCACGGTTCGCGAAATCCTTCAGAGCACGGCCGACGATCTCTTCACTGGAGCCATCCGAGTAGACGTTCGCGGTGTCGAAGAAGTTGATGCCTGCTTCGATCGCCTGCTTGATGAGGGGCCTGCTCTCGTCCTCCGACAGACTCCACGAGTGGTTGCCGCGGTTAGGGTCTCCGAAGGTCATACAACCAAGGGAAATCGGCGAGATATCGAGGCCGGTGTTGCCGAGTTTCACATATTTCATCGTTGTTCGTCAGTCTCCATCGTCTTTAGTGGGTGTCATCTTCAGTGGGCGTTCGCGGGGTTTTTCCGCGAACACGAAGAAGCCTTCGCCAGCCACCGATCCGTGCGTGTCCGCTCAGGCTTGAAGCCTGTGATGAACGCACAGCAGTGTCTGGATTCACAGCTCATCGTCGAAGCCCCAGCCTCATGTCCATGGTGCACCCATACTCGATCTCCTTGACGAACGACCGCAAGGTGACCATCCGAAGGCTCACAAGATCCGCCCTCGGGACGGTGGACACTCAACGCCGTACGACCGGATCTAGACGAATTCCGATAGTGGATGGAAGCCGGACCGACCGATCCTGCGGTACGCGCCCATAGAGTTGGGACATGCCCGCGGCGCTCGTTCCAGTCCTCGTGCTCCTGGTGATCCTCGCAATCGACCTGTGGGTCTACGCGGACGCCAGGCAGCGTGCCGATCGGGGAGCACCCGTCGTGGTACGGATTGGCGTATTCGTCCTGGGGACGCCCGAAACGTGGTTGTTGGGTTGCCTCGTTCTGTGGATCTTCTTCTTCCCGCTCTACATGGTGAGCCGCGCGGGATAACACCGCTCCCGAGCAGCCCGGTCGAGAACCCATGGAACGGCTAACGACGCAAATCGAGTGGTCGCCGATAGCGCGGCTGATCATCGTCCGCTGTTTCGCATATGGATCGCCCTTCGGACGTCTGACCACCCCCGTCAACGACCCCACCTTCGCGCGGATTTTTGACGAGTCAACGCGAGCCCGAGGGGGGTTCCGGCCAACCCTGCGGAGGGTTGAATCCGGCGCACGACCCGAACCACCTCCCCCTCCGCATGGTCGTCAATGAGCCGACGTCACGGGGCAGGCGAAACGCGCGCCTCGCGCCGTCAGGTCCGCCCGTGAACGTTCAGGTCCGCCGTCTGAATCCAACCCCCATGCGAGACCTTCCAATCAAGATCGCCCGCCTCGGGGCTGCCAGCAACCGGTCCCATCGCGTCGGTCGACTTGGTCACCGGCTTCGGATGGGCGCCCAGTCCGGTGACCGATCCGCGACTGGGACGGCTGTTGATGCGCGTTGCGGCAAGACCCCGGGCATCATTGGGCTTGTGACAGTCAGCGCCATCTCAGGTCGAGACCCAGTGGTCCGACGCGCCGACGTCTACGATGCGCCCGCGCTGGTGCGCCTACGCGCGGTCATGTTCGACGCGATGGCTATCCCGGCGGGCGGGACTGACGCCGCCTGGAGGACCGCCGCCGAAGCCTGGTTCAGGGCACAGCTCGAACAGCCGGCCTGCTTCGCGGCCTTCGTCGTGGACGATCCCCTCTTGGGCGTGGTCAGTGCGGCTTGCGGCATCTGTGACGCCCGAGCACCGGGTCCACGTGGTCTCAGCGTGGTGCGCGGTCACGTGTTCAACATCGTGACCGATTGCCGGCATCGAAGGCGTGGGCACGCCCGCGCCTGCCTCATCGCGCTTGTCGCCTGGTTCCGTCTCGACACTTCCGCCGAGACTGTCGAACTCAGCGCGACTTCCGACGGTGTGCAGCTCTACACGTCGCTTGGCTTTCGCGAGCGCGCCCACCCCACGATGCGCTTGGGTCTCGGCGCCCCGACCGAGACGTTCCTCTGATCACTCTGTCCGACGGCCGAAGAAGCCCAGACATGGCCGTAGATCCATCCCAGCTTGAGGGTCGTCAGATTGGTGACCGAAGAGGGGCCAACTCAGTTGACAACGCTCACAAGTTGTTCCCGTGCAGTCTTGCCCGCTATTCGCCCGCACAACGCTGCCAGCGTGGGGTCCCCGGCATTCTGCTACCGGCCCAACTGCAGCGAACGACTAGCGCCGTCAGCCTCCGAAGTTCCGAAACCATGACAGGCAGGGCTCCGAACGCGGTCGACCACGGTCACGGCCACGAGTGGTCAATCGTTGTCCACGTCATAGGGATCGGAGATCTCAAGGCCGGTCATGTGTTTGGCCAACGCCAGGAAGCCTTCGGTGAGGTGTCGGGCGGTCGCGCGAGCGAGTTCTTCGCCGTCTCCAGCTCGGCCAGCTGCCAGCATCGCCCTATGTTCGTCGGAAGACTCGCCTGCACGGGTGTCCAGCACTTCCAGCACGTCCCAAGGATACTTTAGCCAGAGAGCGTCGATCTCAGCGGCGAGGCCATCGTTGCCGCAGCGGGCGTAGAAAAGGGAATGAAACCGGTGGTTCGTGGCACTCAAAGCCGCACGGTCTCCGGCCGTCGTGGCTTCTTCCATCTCCGTGACCATGCGCTCGCCGAGGTCAAAGTCTCGTAGCGACAACCGCCTTGCTGCGCGACCCGCAGCGTAAGGCTCAATCAGTCGACGCAGCAGGTATACGGTCTTCACTTGGTCGTAGTCGGCTTCAGCGACGCGCACGCCCCTGTGTGGCTCGCCAACAAGCACACCCTCAGCCTCGAGGAACCGCAGAGCCTCACGAACGGGAGTGATGCTCGTTTTGAACATGGCGGCCAAGTCGTCCTGTTGGATCCGGCTTCCTCGCGGAAGCTCGCCCGCCAAGATCATCCGCCGAAGTTCCATGACGATTCGGTCGCGCTTGGTGACCGCTGCGGAGGTCGGCAAGTTACCCGCCGATGCGGTTCCCTGGGGCAAGGTTCGGCGAGTGGATGGCGGCATGGCACTCCTCGTCAGGTTTGACTGGTCGATATCGCTCACGGCGGCGTGGAGTCTGGACTTAGATGGCCGAGACCGGTCGTCCTCGGGCGCTTGGCTCGGTGCCTCGCACTCTGCACGCAGCACCGCTGCACTAAGGCCGCCCTACCCACAACGTCATTGAGGCATCATGCACGAAAGATGCCTGATCCACCAAACACTGTGCTCGAAGCAAAGAAGAATGCATCATCATCCACCATCGTGCATCAGGCAGGCGGAAGCGCCGACACCCAACGATGAACTGCCCACCTCACAGCGCTGGATCCACCTGCTGGACAAGCGTCCCCACGCCGCCCTCGGTCCCGACAGGAACCCTGTCGTGCATCCGGCACGATAGGACCGCACTGGATAGGGCTGATGCACTCGCAGGCGGTGATCGATGTGGCCGTCCTGACCCATCGGCAAACCCGCCGGTGCGTCGACGCTACTCCCCGACCGACGCGCCGAGCAGAGCAACAAAGCGCTGGACATCGATGTTGCCACCCGAGATCACTAATCCGACGCGCTTGCCAGACAACTCGACCCGACCCGAGAGAAGGGCTGCGACCGGGACCGCGCCGCTTGGCTCTACTACGAGTTTCATGCGGTCGAAAAGGAACCGCATCGCGTCGAGAATCTGCGCGTCGCTGACCAAAACGATTTCGCTTACCAGCCGCCTGTTGACGCAGAACGTGAGCTCCCCCGGGATGTCGATCGCCAACCCGTCAGCAATGGTCCGCGGAATCGGGATTCGGACCCGGTCGCCTTCCAACAGCGATCGCCGCTGGTCATCCCCTAACTCCGGCTCGACGCCGATCATGGTGATGCCTGGTTGAAGCCCCGTTGCTGCTGTCGCCACCCCAGCCATCAGCCCGCCACCGCCGACCGGCACGACGATTGCGTCGAGCGGCCCCACCTCTTCCAACAACTCAAGGCCCACGGTTCCCTGGCCAGCCATTACGTCCGCGTGCTCATACGGCGGGACAAGCGCGAGCCCTCCGTCACGCGCCAGCGCCTCCCCGAGCATGACGCGGTCCTCGGTGTACCGGTCGTAGCTGACCACTTCCGCGCCGTAAGCCTTCACCGCAGCCACCTTGCTAGCCGGCGCGTCCTCGGGCATGAGGATCACCGCACGAGTGCCCAGTTCGCGCGCGGCGAGCGCCACGGCCTGGGCGTGGTTGCCGGAGGAGTACGCCGCGACCCCCCGCGCCAGCTGCTCCGGCGGTAGTGCCGAGACAGCGTTATATGCGCCGCGGAACTTGAACGCTCCGACCCGCTGGAAGTTCTCACACTTGAGAAACACCTGTGCGCCGGTACGCGCGTTAAGAGTCCGCGAGGTCAGCACCGGCGTACGGGTCGCATGGCCGGTGAGTCGCACGGCGGCGGCACGCACATCTTCGAGCCCGATCACGGGAGCATCCTGCCGCACGGACTCCCCCGTCACGTGCGGCCGGTCCCGCGGGCAAGGCCCAGCAGCAGGCCGTCGGCGAGAACCGCGGGACTGGTCGTCAGGAACAGGGGCACTCCCGCCTCAGGTGCGCGTACCTCCGCCAGGACGCCGCCGCAGATCTCACTCACGGTCCCAAGCAGGTCGCCTGCCGCCACCTCGACGCCGACCGGAACCGCCGGCTCCCACCAGCCTGCCACAGGTGTACGCAGCCAGTGCCAGCCGTCGTGTTCACACACGACCGGAGGTGGCAGGGTGTCACCGGGCAGCACGCCGATCGAGCGGGCGACGTTTGTAAGGCCCGCCAGGTGCCGGTCCACGGCGGACCGTTCCATCAGGCCGTTCTGCCCGGACTCGGCCACGATGGCCGGGATCCCGAGGTCCGCAGCGGCCGAGCATGTGCTTCCGGCGACCGTGCGCTCCGCAGTGCTCTGCCGCACGACGTGACCGAGCCCGTACGCCAGCGCGAGACCGCGTGACGCGGCCTGCACCGCGGACTCCTCGTACATCGCGAAGGGCTCGAGCGCCTCCGGGAGGTCGCCGGCATGCAGGTCAAGCAGGTAGTCCGAGCCCGTGAGAAACGCCTGCAAGAGGTGGTGCGCCAGCACCTCCGCGTAGCTGCCGTCCGGGTCACCAGGGAAGCTGCGGTTGAGGTTCTTGCCGTCGGCGGGTACGACAAACGGCGAGCGGGCCCAAAACGCCGGCAGGTTGACGACCGGGACCGCGGTGATTCGGCCGGACACCTGCTGCGGGTCGAGACTGAGGGCGAATTCGCGGACGGCGGCGATCGAGGTGTACTCGGTCCCGTGCACGCCGGCCACCACGGTCAGGTGCGGGCCGTCCCTCGCGCCGCGGACGTCGACGTAGGGGATCTTGAGCCCACCGTCGGGCAACTCGTCGATAGCTAGCCAACGCACGGTGCTGCTGCTCATCGCGCGCTGCTCACGGCGGGGATGGCCTCGTCGAGGAACTCCCGCATGACCTGCTGGAAGAGCTCGGCCTCCTCGATCTGGGGGGAGTGCCCGGACTTCTCGAAGACAACCAATTTGGAGCCCGGGATCAGCGAGGCGATCGTCTCCGCCGACGACACAGGGGTCACCCAGTCCCGCCGCCCGACCGTGACAAGTGTGGGGCAGTGGAGGCTCGGCAGGGCGGGCTTCACGTCGTAATTGCCCCAGTTGTGTTTAAAGCACCAGTTGTGCGCCTCGTGCCGATAGATGCCGGCCTCGACGCTCTTCGCCGACTTCTCGGCGTCGTACTCGTAGTCGTAGAGGGGGATCAACTCGGCCCAGCTCGCCTTGAGATCCTCGTCGTCGCGGATGTTGCCGCTCCAGTAGCGGTTGAAGTTGTCCCAGTTGATCTCGACGCGGTCTTGGTTGCGCGCGTTCTCGAATGCGAGCTCGAGGTTGGAGCCGTCGGCGGAGGTGTCGCGAAGGATCATGGCGCGAACCCGGTCCGGGTAACGGACCGCGTACTCCAATGCGATGAACCCACCGTACGAACCGCCAGCGACGATGACCTGATCCGCGCCGATCCACTCGCGCAGACCGTCGACGTCGGCCGCCCACCGTTCGTGGGAGAAGGGCGGCTTGCCTTCGCTCAGGCCGCAGCCGAAGGCGTCGAAGACGACGACGCGGAACCGGTCTGCCAGCGGGCCGAAGGTCGCCTTCGGCTCGGCGAGGGAACCGATCCCCCCGCCACCGTGGTGGGCGATCAAGACCGGAGCCCCTTCGGGGCCGGTCACCTCGACGTTCAGTTGGTTGCCGTTAATCTCGACGAACATGTGTACTCCTCGGGTGTCGGAAAGGGTAGGGACGATCTGACAGGTCACACGGAAGCCGTGTCGACCCACCGCAGGACGTTCTGCTCGAGCACGCCGAGCGGCACGGCGCCGTTGCCGAGCACCGCTCCGTGAAAAGCTCGGATGTCGAATTTCGGACCGAGACGTCGCTCGGCGATCCTGCGCAGCCGGACGATCTCGCGGCGACCGATCATGTAGGCGAGCGCCTGGCCGGGCCAGGTGATGTAGCGGTCGATCTCGTTGGCGACGTTGGTCTTGGTGGTCGCGGTGTTTTCCCACATGTAGTCCATTGCCTGCTGGCGTGTCCACCCAAGCAGGTGCAACCCGGTGTCTACGACGAGCCGGCAGGCGCGGAGGGCATCGAAGGACAGCATCCCGAGCCGCTGCACGTCCGAGGTGTACAGCCCCATCTCATCGGCCAGACGCTCGCTGTAGAGCCCCCAGCCCTCGACGTATCCGCACACTTCCGCATCGAGAAAACGCCGGTATGCGGGGAGTCCCGGCAGCCGCTGCGCGGATGCGATCTGCAGGTGGTGACCGGGAGTGCTCTCGTGGAACGCGAGGGCCTCGTACTCGTAGGTGAACCGTTCATGTGGGTTCGCGGTCAGCACACAGTGCGCTCCTGGTCGCGAGCCGTCGCCTGCCGGCGGCCGGTAGTACGCGAGGGCGGCGTTACCCGCCTCGATGGGGTTGATCTGCTCAATGACGCAGTCTGCGATCTCGTACGCGGGGAACCAGTCGTCGCGCGCGGCTTCTGCCCGGCGCAGCGCGTCACCTACCACATCGACGATCTGCGACGTGTCGGTGAACCGCAGGGAAGGGTCCTCGCGCAGGCGGCGCAGGATCTCGGGGACCTCGCTCGTCCCCAGCGTCCGTGCGCCGAGTTCGGCCCACTCAGCCTGCAGGTCACGGATGCAGTCGAGCCCGATCTGGTGGATTTCTTCGGCCGCGAGGTCGGTGGTGGTATGCCGGCGTACTGCGGCGCGGTAGCCCTCCTCGCCGCCTGGAGCGAACCGCACGCCCACCTCGTCGTCGCCACGCGCCCCGGGTAGCAACTCGTCCTGCAGCCCCGCCGCAAGGCGTCGCATCGCCGGCCGCACCTGCTCCTGGACGATCGTGGCGGCTTTGTCGCGGACGGCTCTGTGGTTGACGTCGGCCGGCAGCGGCAGGTTCAGGAAGGTGTCGTCGGCGGGGCTTAGGGCTAGGTGGCCGGCGAGCTGATCGATGGCCTGCTGCACGCCCACCCTCGTTGAGACCCGACCGTCCTTCGTGGCCTCGCGGTAGCGGTCCATGATCGCGTCGAAGTAGCTGCCCAGGGCTCCCAGCCGGGTCAAGTAGCCGTCAACCGCCTCCCCATCGCGCAGCGGTGCCGTCGGCACGGCTTGGAAGGCCATCGCCTGCGGCGAGGCGTAGCCGGCCGCGGACGCGCTGGTCTCCCACAGTCCGTGCTCGAGATCAGATCGCGCACCCCAGGCGAGACTACCCAGGACGGCGGCGTTGATGCGGTCGGCCTCGTTGAGGGTCTCAACGTCGATGCGGCCTAGCTGTTCCTCGATTGCCGCGAACCGCTCTGCGTTGGCGCGGGCGCCGGCACGGCTGGGGTCGGGGACGAGCGAGTCGAACCCGGACACACCGAGCAGCGTCGCGCTGAACGGGTCGGTGGAGTGCTGCACCTGGAAGAACTCGTCGCTGAGGCGGGCGAGATCGCTGTTCGGTTGAGGGTTGACCACGGCTTCTCCTTGTGCTTGGCAGGCTGCGGGACGGAATGAGGGCGCGGGGGCCTACGGGGCGGCGGCGATCCGTCGGGCGCGGCGCACCATAGCCTCGTCGACGAGCTCGCCTCGAACCCGCAGCGCCCCGGCCCCGCCGTCAGCCTGTTCGTCCCACTGCGCGAGCACGTTCGCCGCCCAAGCCCGCTGCTCGGGATCGATGCGGAACGCCGCGTGCACGAGAGCCACCTGGCGCGGGTGGATGCACAGCTTGCCCCCGTAGCCCAGGGCGGCGGAGCGGCCGGCGGCCGCCGACAGCCCCGCGTTGTCGTCGATCGCGAAGTGCGGTGTGTCTAGGGGCGCAGCGATCCGCGCTGCCGCCGAAGCCCAGACCAGCATGGCCAAGGCTAGTTCGGCGTGCGCTCCCTTGACCGTGTACGCAGTCCCCAAGTCCGCGTGGAAGTCCGCCGCGCCGAAGGCCAGCCGCCGGAGCCGGCGCGGAAAGTCGGGCGTGCAGGACAGGCTCAGCATCCCGGCTGCGGTCTCGACGAGCCCGACCAGCGCCAGCTCCTGCGTCGCCCCGTTCAGCGACTCCAGGGCCGACAGGGACCTGTCTAGGTCCGCTGCGTCGCGGGCGTCGAACTTCGGGACCACGATCCCGGCGACTCGTCCCTCAATCGCGGCTCGTACGTCATCAGGGAAGTCGTCCGAGCCGAACGCGTTGACCCGCACGAGAACCAGTGCATCGCCACCGTCCGCAGCCTGGTAGGCGAGTGCCGCCACAGTATGCCGGGCCGCCGGTCGATGCGCGGCGCGTACCGCGTCCTCAAGGTCCACGATGACGCCGTCGGCGCCAGCGGCCAACGCTTTGCCGACGCGGTCGGGCCGGTCAGCCGGGACGAACAGCAGCGAGCGCGCGGTATCGATGCGGCGCACCACCTCGGCGGGGACCGGCACGTCAGACCCAGATGGCCGCGAGAGCGTGCAGGATGTTTCCCCCCAGGACGGCCCTTATCTCGTCATCGCTGAAGCCTTCCTTGACCAGCCAGGTGCAGATGTTGGCGAAGTTCTCGGTCGGGTTCTCGAGTCCGTCGACGTACGGGACCTTCTCGTGGGCCGGCCCAGTGCGGGTGCCGAGGTTGAGCAGGTCGGCGAAGACGGTGTGCAGCTGTACGTGGTCGCCGTAGAGGGTGTCCGGTCCGAAGGCGACGTGCTCGATGCCGACCAAGTCGACGCAGTAGCGGAAGTGGTCCATCACCGAGTTGATGGTGTGCAGGGGATGCGCGGCTGACAGCGTGGTGTGCGGCGCTGCTGACATGCCGATGACGCCGCCGGTGTCGGCGATCGCCCGCAGCACGTCGTCTGGCTTCATGCGGGGCGTGTCCCAGACGCCTCGTGCGCCGGCATGAGTCAGGAGTACGGGCTTGCTGCTCGTCCGGCACGCGTCGAGGCTCGTCCGGTCCGAGGAGTGCGACACGTCGATCGCGAGTCCGAGCTTGTTCATCCGCTCGACCGCCCGCCGGCCGAACCCTGTGAGTCCGCCGTCCACTGTCTCGTTCAGTCCGCTGCCGAGGGCGTTGGAGTCCGAGTAGGCGATTCCGATCTGGCGGACGCCCAGGCCATAGAGGACGTCGAGCCGGTCGATCTCGTTCTCGATCGGGGTGGCCGCCTCGAGCCCAAAGACGATCCCAACCCGTCCGGTGCTGTGGACCTCTTCGATGTCCCTCAGGCGACGGATCACGACCACGTTGTCCTGGTGGTCGATATCGGCTTGCCGCATGCCGAGGTCGGTGATGACGTCCGTCCACCGCCACGGCGCGTTGCCGGTGACGCAGGCCGTGCCGTCCATCATGTTGTCGAACACCACGGTCATGCCGGAGCCCGCGAGACCGGCGAACGCGGTGTGCTGGCGTCCGGTCCGGTTGTAGTCCGGCGTCTGTTCCATGCGGGCAGGGAAGCGGACCGGGTGGTCGTGCAGGCTGATCACGATGCTCTCGTCGAGCAGCCTGTCGGCCCGCTCCCGCTGACCGGGGCTCGCGCCGTCGGCGTAGGGGGGGACCCGCCCAAACTCTGGTGTGAGGTCGAACTGCCGGTAGTCCACACCCGGAGTGAGGTAGTCGTAGGCGTGGTACTGCCCGGTGCTGACCGTTTCCCGGTCGCGCGAGGGACGCTGCACGTCGGTCATGGCGCGATCAGCTCCCGTTCGTGCTGTCGGAGAGCCGGTGCGGACCGTCGGCGAGCAGCCGCCAGAGCTGCTCCCATGCGCGCATGCCCTCGCGCAGGCGACGGATGCGCATGAACTCGTTCGGCGCGTGTAGCTTCTCGTCGGCTGTGGAGAACGAGAAGAAGAGGGTCTTGGCGTTGAGCACCTGCTCGAACAGGACGTTCGCCGGCAGTGTCCCGGCGATCATCGCGAGCAGAAC
>JABBOX010000092.1 GCA_012927555.1 Phycicoccus sp. | reverse complement strand
AAGGGTTCAGCAGGTGGCCGGCCACCAGCTTTCGACTCCGGCATGTACCTTCACCGCAACACCGTCGAGCGCGGGTTCAACCGACTCAAACAATGGCGCGGAATCGCGACCCGTTACGACAAATACGCACTGACCTACCTCGGTGGCGTCACCCTCGCGGCCATCGTGATCCACCACCGCGTCCGCAGTTAACAGACACGCCCTAGTTACCGTCAAGGCGGCAGCCGGGCACCAGCGAGGAGGCCGGGTCAGTCAGGTTAGCAACACGTCGTTCTGCCAAGCCCGTAGCCCTCCTTACGCGCCTAGAGTGAGCCCATGGATCGCCGAATCTTCGGTATCGAGAACGAGTACGGAGTGACGTGCACGTTCGGCGGGCAGCGACGACTGACTCCGGACGAGGTGGCGCGCTACCTCTTCCGCAAGGTCGTCTCCTGGGGGCGGTCCTCGAACGTGTTTCTTGCCAACGGTTCCCGGCTCTATCTCGACGTCGGCAGCCACCCTGAGTACGCCACGCCCGAGTGTGACGACGTGCGCCAGCTGGTCACTCACGACAAGGCCGGCGAGCGCATCGTCGAGGGACTCGTGGCCGACGCCCAGCAACGAATCACCGATGAGGGCATCGCGGGCGAGATCTATGTCTTCAAGAACAACACCGACTCGGCGGGCAACTCCTACGGCTGCCACGAGAACTACCTGGTCGGAAGGGCCGGGGAGTTCCAGAAGCTTTCCGACGTCCTGATTCCGTTCCTGGTCACCCGCCAGGTCATCTGCGGCTCAGGCAAGATCACGACCACGGCCCGCGGGGCGACGTACTGCCTGAGTCAGCGGGCGGACCACATCTGGGAGGGCGTCTCCAGTGCCACCACGCGCTCGCGGCCGATCATCAACACGAGGGACGAGCCGCACGCCGACGCCGAAAAGTACCGCCGGCTGCACGTCATCGTGGGTGACTCCAACATGAGCGAGACGACCACGATGCTCAAGGTCGGCTCGGCCGATCTGGTGCTTCGCATGTTTGAGGCCGGGGTGCCGATGCCGGACCTGACGCTGGAGAACCCGATCCGGGCCATCCGCGAGATCAGCCACGACATGACAGGCCGCAAGAAGGTCAAGCTCGCTGACGGTCGTGAGCTGAGCGCCGTGCAGATCCAGCGCGAGTACTACGAACGGGCCGCGGCGTTCGTCGACCGCGAGGGACTGGACGACCCGACCCACAAGAGCGTCCTGGATCTGTGGCACCGGACGTTGATCGCCGTCGATACGGAGGACCTGGCCCTGGTGGGCACCGAGATCGACTGGGTCATCAAGTACCGGTTGATCTCGCGCTACGCGGCAAAGCACGACCTGCCGTTGTCCAGTCCCAGGATCGCCCAGCTCGATCTTGCCTACCACGACATCAACCGCGATCGTGGCCTCTTCTATCTGTTGCAGCGTCACGGCAACGCTGCCCGGATCTGTTCCGACGTCGAGATCTTCGAAGCCAAGAACCTGCCCCCACAGACGACCAGAGCCAAGCTGCGCGGCGACTTCATCCGCGCCGCCCAGGCGCACAAGCGGGACTTCACCGTCGACTGGGTCCACCTCAAGCTCAATGACCAAGCCCAGCGGACGGTCCTGTGCAAGGACCCGTTTGCCGCGGTCGACGCACGGGTCGAGCGGCTGATCACGAGCATGTGAGCGACGAGTTCGGACAAGCGGGCCCGGCACGGGTCCACGCGCATTCGGAAACACACAGGTCGCGGCGTTAGGGTGTGCTGAATCCATCGCCCAACGATCGAGGTCTTAGCGTGCGCATTTTCCGCTTACGAGCTGTCACTGCTGTGGTTGTCCCCCTGGTATTCCTGGCGGCCTGTGGCTCGGGGAGCTCCGACAAGAGCTCGGGCAACCCGATGGACTCAATCACCGTGGGTGGCACCGCCACGGCACCCACACTGACCCTCAAGACCAAGCCGTTGACGGTCAAGGCGACGACGACCAAGGTCATCACGGAAGGCAAGGGCGCCGCGCTCACCAAGGACAACTCGATCACGTTCAACTACATCATCATCAACGGCAAGGACGGCAAGCAGATCGAGTCCAGCTTCGGCAAGAGCGCGGTCTCGCAGGATCTTTCGGCGGCCTCATTGCTGCCGGGCCTGGGCAAGGGACTGAGCGGCCAGCACGTCGGCTCCCGGTTGCTTGTGGCGATCCCGCCGGTTGACGCCTTCGGTGCCCAGGGGAGCCCCCCGACCATCGGCCCAGCTGACACCATCGTCTTCTTGATCGACGTGGTCTCAGCCACCACACCACTAAAGACCGCCACCGGCGCTGCTGTTACCCCGAAGGCCGGACTGCCCACGGTGAAGGTGGATGCCAAGGGCGTCCCGGTCGTGACCGTGCCCAAGACCAAGCCGTCAGCCAAGCTGGTCGTTCAGCTGCTGATCAAGGGCGACGGGCCCGTGGTCAAGGCCGGCCAGACCCTCACCGCCGCCTACACCGGCCTGGTCTACGGCACCGGCAAGGTGTTCGACTCTTCCTACGCCTCGGGCAACCTGCTCAACCAGCCGGTTGGCAAGGGCCAGCTCGTTCCGGGCTTCGACACGGGCATCGTGGGACAGACCGTCGGTAGCCGGGTGCTGCTCGTGCTGCCTCCAGCCGAGGGCTACGGCGCGGCCGGCAACCCCCAAGCCGGCATCAAGGGAACCGACACGATCGTGTTCGTCGTCGACATCCTTGCCGCGACCTGAGTCTTCACGTCGAACCGTTCTCGACCCCCCGCACGAAAGGACCGCACATCATGGGTTTTGACCCCAGCACCACCAAGCCCGAGATCGACTTCCCCGGCGATGTCGCACCCACCGATCTGGTCATCGAGAACCTCAAGGTAGGCGATGGCGTCGAGGCCAAGGCTGGTGACACCATCAGCGCGCACTATGTCGGTGTCGCGTATTCGACCGGTGAGGAGTTCGACGCCTCCTGGACCCGCGGCGCGCCGCTGGACTTCCGTCTGGGTGTCGGTCAGGTCATCAAGGGCTGGGACGACGGCATCGTCGGCATGAAGGTCGGCGGCCGTCGCAAGCTGACCATTCCCGCACACCTCGCCTATGGTGATCGTGGCGCTGGTGGTGCCATCAAACCGGGCGAGGCCCTGATCTTCGTCGTGGATCTGGTCGACGCTCGCTGAGCAGAGCCCGATCCACGAGGTATGCCGTGCCCTCCCATCCTGGGGGCACGGCATACCTCGTTGGTGGGTTCCCATCACCGTTGGCGGCTTTTCTCGTGCCACTGGTGATGGAAACCCGCTAACCAGGTGGTTCAGGCGCGCGAAAATGCTGCCCTGATCAGCCGCTCGACCAGGGCGGGGTTGTGTAGGTCCCGCCAGGTAAGCCGCACAACCTGGTAGCCCAGCGATCGCAACGCGTCCTCGCGACGCTTCTCGTCGATCAGTGCCTGCCGACCGTCAGCGCAGGCGTACTTGACCAGGCCGTCGAACTCGACGATGGTGCGCTGGGCCCGGAACAGGAAGTCGACGCGCCCAACGAACTTCCCTCGTTCGTCGCGGATCTCAACCTGAGGTTCGACGGTCGGCAGCCCCAGTGAGACGAACAACACTCGGGCCCACGACTCTCCGGGGGACTCCGCCAGCCCATCAGCCAGGTCGACGGCAGTTCGGGCATCGGCCCGGCCCGGTCCCAGCCGGGCGATGCGCAGGGCAATCTCGAGATCGTCCTTGGTGACCTGACCGGCAAACAGCGCCCCGTCCGCCGCCGCAACACCGGCCGCAATGCCGGCGACTGCGGCTGATTGGACAATCGCCACAGCGGGGTGAACGACGCGACAGCTGTCACGCTGCCTCGCGACCGAGTCAGGCAGCTCGGGATGCACTCGGAGGCCGGGCAGGGTCCTCGGGCAGCCTGGTCCGGTCAGTGTCAGGTGCACGGCGTCGGCTCTGATGTTCAGCAGTGGCAGGCCGTGGATGGTCAGGGCTGATACGTGGCTGATGGCGTGACGCGGGGGATAACCGCGCGAGACCGCTCGGGCCGTCAGTGCGTGTCGCGTCTCCGGACTGGCGTCTGTGAACAACCTTCCGTCAACGAAGCAGCCGGCCCTGGCCCTGAACAGGTCACCGGAGGCCACGAGCCGACTCAGACTGACGCTCGTGTAGCCACAGGAGTACGCCTCGATGGCGGTCACCAGCCCGTACTGGGCCACGAGGCGCGCGCGCAGCAGATCGTTCATCCCTGCAGCATCGGGCCTCAGGGCACCCCGGTCGATCAGTCAGATGATGGCTGTGGACCGTGGGGCCGCGGAGGTTTCCATGTGGACAAGCGAGTCCCCGCGGCGATGGCGGGTTTCCATCACCGCTGGCGGTCTTTCTCGTGTCAAGGGTGATGGAAACCCGCCAACGAGGGTGAGCAATCTGCCGCGACGCGTCAGCAGTTCAGCGCAGCAGCGTCGCCGCGAAACGACCAGCGGCTGCGGCAGCCAGGAACGACGCCTCATCCTCATCCAGGCCACGTCCCATCGTGGACAGTCGCACCGGGCTCAAGGCCAACGCGTCAAACAGGCCGGTGGTGTCGACCTCGTGCAGGCGAAGTCGCCCTGCGCTGTCCCGGACAAGGTCGAGCGCCTGCCGCAGGACGAGCTTGCCGAACGCTCCGCCGAGCAAGGGGACCGGCAGGTCGGCCGGGGCCATGGCGACGCGGCCATATGCCGTCAGGCTGTGATGCGAGATTCCTCGGTGGCGTTCGCGTTCGTCGGCTTCGGAGATGCGCAGTGAACCGACGGCCCGCCCACCCAGCACTGCGGTGGCGTTGATCGCTTCCCCGGTCGCCACGCCTGAATAGCCCCACGGAGAGCCGGTGCCCAGGTTGCCCGGCCCCTGCGCGACGATCGCCACGTCGGCATGCAGGACGTGGGCCGCGGCCAAGAGCCCGGTGTGGACGTTGACAGCCTCCAGGTCGCCGCCGAAGGACTGACCGACAGTGACAGTGCCGGCCAGCCAACCGGCCTCGCGCAGACCGGCCACCGCGCGAGAGAACGCGATCGGCAGGGCGCCACCGTCCGTCATCACATAGACCGCCCGAACCTGCGGCACGGCATCTCGCAGGCCCGCCAGGATCGCCGGCACGGCTGAGTGCAGGTCGGCCATGATGACCGGCATGTCGTTGACCCCGATGGCGTTGCGCAGCACCTCGTGGTGCGGGCTCTCCTGCTCGTCGACGCCAAGAACGATCGTCTGCATCGGCGTATAGCGCGCTTTCACGATGTGGCCCGGGGTCGGCGGGGGATCGGCAGGCAGGCGGTCAGGGATGGCCACGATGAGCGCCATCCCGCCCGTGCCCAGCCCACGATCCAGAGCCCCGACATTGAGCAGGGCCCGGTCGCCGGGCACCGGCTCACCGACGAGGTCGGTATAGGCCAGGGCCGTGACGGTGTCGCCCTCAGGGCCGCTCAACGTCACGTCGTACTCGATCGCGCCGGGCCACTGTGCCCGAACCCGTTCGACAGTTCCCTCACGCCACTGGATCACGCCACGAACAGTAGTGCTGCAGACACCTCACGTGGGGCTTCATGGTCCGGTACCGTCGTGCCTCATGAGCACCCAGCCCAGCGCAGCCGTCAAGACCGAGCGTCTGCTCAACCTGGTGATCTGCCTGCTCTACACGCGAATGCCGATGTCCAAGGCCAAGATCCGCGAGGTCGTGCCCCAGTACGGGGCGACCGCTTCGGAAGAGGCCTTTGACCGGATGTTCGAACGTGACAAGGACGAGCTGCGCGACCTCGGCATCCCGCTGGTGACCGAGCCGCTGGACGCGTTCTTCGATGACGAGCCGGGCTACCGCATCGACCGTCGGGAGTATGCCCTGCCTGAGCTCTCCTTCGCAGCGGATGAGCTGGCCGTTCTGGGCCTGGCCAGCCGGGCCTGGGCGCAGGCCAGTCTGGCCGGGCCGGCGGCTCAGGCGCTGCGCAAGCTCAAGGCATCAGGTGTCGAGCGTGATGACGCATCCCTGATCGGTATCGAGCCCCGGGTGCGGACGGCTGAACCAGCCTTCGAAAAGGCGAAGAAGGCTGTGCTCGAACGTATTCCGGTGACCTTCACCTATCGGGCCCCGGGCTCGGGGGAGGGAACCACTCGCCATGTCCAACCGTGGGGAATCGCATCGTGGCACGGGCGCTGGTACCTCACCGGCTTCGATACCGACAGAGGAGCGCCGCGGGTATTTCGGCTGGGCAGGATCGAGGGCGAGGTCGCCACGGCGGGCAAGCCGGCGGCATACGACGTTCCGGTCGACCATCAGCCCAGGGCGATGATCAGCACCATGGTCGTCGAGCGCGACCCCCAGCCGGCAGACCTGCGGGTGCGGGTGGGTGCAGGGCACAGCCTGCGCCGACGTGCGGTCAACGTCGATGACATCGATGAGACGTGGTCACGGGTCCGCATCGACTTCACCGACACCGAGGCTTTTGCCGATGAGATCAGCAGCTTCGGCCCCGACGTCGTGGTCGAGGACCCCGCCGAGCTGAGAGATTCCGTGATCCGAAGGCTGACCGGAGCGCTCGACCCCCTGCCCGTCATCGAAGAGGCCAACAAGTGAACGCCAAGCGGAACGTATCCGAGTCGGCTACCAGCCGCCTTTCGCGACTGCTGACGATGGTTCCGTGGCTGCTCAAGCGTCAGGGCGTCGAGATCGCGGAGGTGGCGCGCGAGTTCGATGTGACCCCGGCGCAGGTCGAGGCTGATCTGGCGCTGTTGTTCCTGTGCGGCACACCGGGCGGCTACCACGGTGACCTGATCGAGGCCGAGTGGGAGAGCGGCAAGGTGTTCCTGGGCAATGCCGACACCATCAAGAGGCCTTTGCGTCTCGGTGTCGACGAGGCACTCGCCCTCATCGTGGGCCTGCGTGCCCTCGCTGCGGTTCCCGGGATTGGTGAGCGTGACGCGTTGGTGCGCGCCCTGGCCAAGCTGGAGGCAGCCACGGGCTCCGCGGCCGCCGGGAGCTCACGCATCCAGGTGGTGATCGACGAGGGGACGAGCAAGGAGACGATGGCCCTTGCCCAGGAGGCTCTGATGGCCCATCGCCGGATTCATCTGCGATACCTGGTCCCTGGGCGGGATGAGTCCACGGAGCGCGACGTCGACCCCATGCGCGTGATCAACTTCGACGCCCAGTGGTATCTCGAGGGCTGGTGCCATCGGGCCGGGGATGTCCGCCTCTTCCGTTTCGACCGGATCGAGTCGCTCAGGGTTCTGGACCAGGACGGCACACCGCCGGCCGACGCCCAACCGCGTGATCTTGACACCGGTGTCTTCATGTCACGCGCCGACGACCAGCTGGTCAGGCTGGCTCTGGGGTCAGGGGCGGCCTGGGTCAGCGACTACTACCCGACCGAGAGCATCGAGCCGGCCAAGGATGGGGGAGCGGTGGTGACGTTGCGAACCGCGGACACCGCGTGGTTGCGCCGACTGATGTGGCGGCTGGGTTCACAGGCCAGGGTCCTCGAGCCGGCAGATCTTGCGCTCGAGGTTCAGCAGGGCGCGCGCGAGGCTCTCAAGGCCTATGGCACCGCGCCCGGCTCGACCGTCCCGAGCGGGTAGGGTCCGCCTCATGTGGTGGTGGCTGATGATCTGGGTGTGCCTGCTCCTGGTGGCGGGCGTCTACCTCGGCACGCGGGTCTGGGCGCTGTGGGGCCAGACCAAGGAGCTGGGCTCCGAGCTGGCCGCGGCCGAGCGCCGCCTTGACGCTGTGCAGGGTCAGATGGAGCTGCTCGGTGAGCGGATCAGATCGCCGGAACAGCTCGCGGTCTTTGCCGATCCGGCCACGGCACGCCGGCAACGCGATCTTGCCAAGGCTGACGGTCGCCGTGCGCGGCAACAGCGTCGCGCACTATCCCGCCCAGCGTGGGCCAAACACGTAGACTGAGCTTGCCGCCCGTCAGCAAGCGCTTGTCGAGCACCGCGTTTTACGACCACGAAAGGCATTCTCCCCATGGGTTTCAAGGGTCTGTTCGAGGGCTGGCACATCGTCATCCTCATCCTCGTCGTCGTCATCGTCTTCGGATGGAAGAGACTGCCGGACGTGGCACGTAGCCTCGGTCGCTCGATGCGCATCTTCAAGACCGAGGTCGAGGAGATGAAGAAGGACGGCAAGTCCACACCAAGTGCCGCGAGCGGTGACACCGTCAAGGGCGAGACGGTTGACCCCAGTCCAGGGCAAGGGACTGTCCAGGACCCGCCCGCCCGCGAGACGCACAACCAGCCGCCGGCCTGAGTCACACGCCAGCAGCGACCACCCCACGGTCAACTGAGGATCTAGCCACTCATGGCAAGACTGCGCCGTAGGCGCAGCCCCGACGGGCGCATGTCGCTGGGTGACCACCTGCGCGAGCTCCGTCGGCGGTTCGTCATTGCCGCCGCGGCCATAGTGGTCGGCAGCGTGCTGGGGTGGGTGAAGTACGACTGGCTGTTCGCAGAGATCATGGCCCCTCTTCGCAAACTAGCCGAAGAGCGGGGCGGCTTGGTCAACATCAACTTCGGGGGCATCACCCAGCCGTTCACCGTTCAGCTCCAGGTAGCGATGTTCGTCGGCGTCATCGTGGCCAGCCCGGTGTGGCTCTTCCAGGTGTGGGGATTCATCGTCCCTGGGCTGACCAAACGCGAGAAGCGCACCGCCATGGCGTTCGTCGGAGCCGCGGTGCCCTTGTTCCTCGCGGGCTGTTTCATGGCGACCAAGGTGGTCCCCAAGGCGGTCGAGATACTGATCGGCTTCACGCCTCAGGGCGCGGCCAACCTGCCTGATGCGGCGCTCTACCTGACGTTCGTGACCCGGTTCATCCTGGCCTTCGGCCTGGCTTTCCTGCTTCCGGTGTTCCTCGTCGGCCTCAACGCCGCCCACATCCTGCCGGGGCGCGTCATGCTCAAGGGCTGGCGGATAGCCGTCATCCTCATCTTTGTGTTCTCAGCGATGATGACGCCGACACCGGACGCGTGGACCATGCTCGTCCTGGCGCTGCCGATGGTCGGGCTCTTCTACGCTGCGGTCGGTGTCTCGTTGCTGCTGGACCGGCGGCGCGCGCGGCGAGAGCCCGATTGGGTCAACGTCCCCGACGACGAAGCCAGCCCGTTGTGACGAATCCAGTCCGTTGTACCGTTCGCCCGTGACCAAACGCATCGGGCTGATCATCAACCCCACTGCAGACAAGGGGCGAGGTGCCGCCATCGGCACCGAGGTGGCGGCCCGTCTGGCCGCCGACGGGCATGAGGTGATTGATCTCTCCGATCGGTCGGGGCCCTCTGCTCGCGAGCGCGCCCTGGCCGCTATCGACGCAGGGCTGGACGTGTTGGCGGTCACCGGCGGGGACGGCACCGTCAACCTTGGGGTCAACCTCTGCGCCGGGACGGGAACCGTCCTGGCCATCGTTGCCGCCGGCACCGGGAACGATGTCGCACGTGCCCTCCACCTGCCGCTCCACGACGCAAAAGCCGCGGCGAAGGTCCTGGCCAGCGGCACGGTACGCACCATCGACGCCGGTCGGCATACCGACTCCGACGGCGTCTCGCACTGGTTCGTCGGCGTCCTTGGCGCGGGGTTCGACTCTGTGGTCAACGAACGAGCCAACACGTGGGGATGGCCCAAGGGCCGGATGCGTTACAACCTGGCCATTGCCCGGGAACTGCCTGTCTTCAAGCCGATTCCCTATGTCATCGAGGTCGACGGCGTCCGCCACAGCACCGAGGCAATGCTCGTCGCGGTGGGCAACGGCCCGTCATACGGCGGCGGCATGATGGTGTGTCCGGATGCCAGCTTCGACGACGGCATGTTCGACGTCCTCATCGTGCACCAGATCTCGACCATCGAGTTCCTCAAGGTGTTCCCCAAGGTGTTCAGCGGCAAGCACGTCGGGCACCCTGCGGTGGAGATCCTGCGCGGCAAGGAGGTCCGGCTCGAGGCTGCCGGCATCGTGAGCTACGCCGACGGCGAACGTTTCGCGCCGCTTCCCATGAGCGCCCAGATCGTGCCCGGCGCGCTGAACGTCCTGGTCCACAACACCTGACGTAGCCTGAGCGCCATGGCCACCTCTGCGCGTGCCGCCCGGCCCCATCTCGACGCGTTTGTGAAGAGCTACGAGTTCCCGCTCGACGACTTCCAGCTGCGGGCCTGCCAGGCTGTCGCGGTTGGTCAGGGCGTGCTGTTGGCCGCTCCCACAGGCGCAGGCAAGACCGTCGTGGGGGAGTTCGCGGTGTTCATGGCGCTGGCCACCGGGCGCAAGGCTTTCTACACCACGCCGATCAAGGCGCTGTCGAACCAGAAGTACGCCGATCTCGTCCGCCGTCACGGTGTCGACAAGGTCGGTCTGCTCACCGGTGACTCCTCGATCAACGGTGAAGCGCCGGTTGTCGTGATGACCACCGAGGTGCTGCGCAACATGATGTATGCCGGGTCCGCCACCTTGCGCGGGCTCGGCTTCGTGGTCATGGACGAGGTCCACTACCTTGCCGATCGGCTGCGCGGGGCGGTCTGGGAGGAAGTCATCATCCACCTGCCCGAGGACGTGCAGGTGGTCTCGCTGTCGGCGACGGTGAGCAACGCTGAGGAGTTCGGCGCCTGGCTGGCCGAGGTTCGTGGCAATACCGAGGTGATCGTCGAGGAGCACCGGCCCGTGCCGTTGTCGCAACACATGATGGTCGGGCAGGACATGTACGACCTCTTCGCGGACGGGACCGAGGTGGGCGCGGAGGCCTGGGACGCGACCCAGGTCAACCCTGAGCTGCTCGAGCGGACCCGCGGTGGTGACCGGTCCGGCGGCCACGACGGTTTCGGACGCGCCCGGGGTGGCCCCGCGGCAGGGCGCGGTCGGGGTGGCGTCGCAGAGGGGCGTCCTCGTGGTGGCGGCCCAGCTGGGGGGCGTGACCGCGGTCCCCAAGGTGGCCGGTTCGGCGGAGGCCCGAGCCGTTCAGAGGTCATCTCGCGCCTCGACCGAGACGGGCTGTTGCCGGCAATCACGTTCATCTTCAGCCGCATCGGCTGCACCTCGGCGGTGAGTCAGCTGTTGTCCAACGGCATGCGCCTCATACCGCAGGCCGAAGGCGACCGGATCCGACGCACGGTCGAGGAGCGCATCCAGGGCCTGGCGGACGAGGACCTGGCGGTGCTCGGCTACTGGGAGTTCGTCGAGGGTCTCACTCGCGGGTTCGCCGCCCACCACGCGGGAATGCTGCCGACCTTCCGGGAGATCGTCGAGGAGCTCTTCACCGCGGGCCGTATCCGCGCCGTGTTCGCGACCGAGACCCTCGCCCTGGGCATCAACATGCCGGCTCGGTCCGTGGTCCTGGAGCGGCTGGTGAAGTTCAACGGTGAGACTCACGCGGACATCACACCGGCCGAGTACACCCAGCTGACCGGGCGCGCCGGACGTCGCGGCATCGACATCGAGGGCCACGCTGTCGTGCTGTACAACCGGGGTCTCGACCCCCTTGCGGTGGGTGGCCTGGCATCGACCCGCACCTATCCGCTGCGGTCCAGTTTCCACCCGACCTACAACATGGCGGTCAACCTCGTCGGACAGGTGGGACGGGAGCCATCCCGCGACATCCTCGAGACGTCGTTCGCGCAGTTCCAGGCTGACCGCGCCGTCGTCGGAATGGCGGTGACCGTCAAACGCAACGAGGAGGCGCTCGCCGGCTATGCCGAGTCGATGACGTGTCACCTGGGGGACTTCACCGCCTATGCCTCGCTGCGCAACGAGATTCGCGATGTCGAGAAGGACGCAGCAAAGGCGCGGTCGGCGAGTCGACGGGCAGAGGCGGCAGTCAGCCTTGAGAAGCTCCGACCGGGGGACGTCATCAAGATCCCGGTTGGCCGACGACATGGCTACGCGATCGTCATCCAGGGCAACAAGGGTGGCAAGAAAGAGAGCGCCTCTCCCACGGTCCTGACCTCTGACGCGCAGGTTCGTCGACTCACCTTGATGGACGTTCCCACCCCTGTCGAGCCCGTCATGAACCTCAACGTCCCCAAGCACTTCAACGCACGCAACGCCAAGTCGCGCAAGGATCTTGCGGCAACGGTGCGGGTCAAGGTGCCCCACGACCCGCCGCCCGCACGAAAGAAGGAGGCGGGGGTTTCGCAGGAGGTGGAGCGGGTCGCCCAGCTGCGACGTCAGATGCGTGCGCACCCCTGCCATGCGTGTCCAGAGCGCGAGGACCACGCGCGCTGGGCCGAGCGGTGGTGGCGGTTGCGCCGAGAGACCGACGCGGTTGCGCGCACCGTCGAGGGCCGAACGAACACCGTGGCCCGGACCTTCGACCGCATCTGCGAGCTTCTGGTCGAGCTGGGCTATCTCACCGAGGGAGGCGCCGCCGTGACCTCGCAAGGTGACACGCTCAAGCGTCTCTACACCGAGAAGGACCTGCTGGCGGCCGAGTGCCTGCGCCATGGAGTCTGGAAGCGCCTCGACGCTCCGAGCCTGGCCGCGATCGTCTCGACGCTGCTTTACGAGCCGCGGGGCAGCGATGCTGAGGTCTCGCCCCGGATGCCCAACGACGACGTCGGTGAGGCGTACGACGTGATGGTCCGACGGTGGAGTCAGCTCGAGGACCGCGAGCGCGCGCACGCGTTGCCGACGACCGGGGCTCCGGACGCGGGTATGGCCTGGATGCTGCACCGATGGGCCAGTGGCCAGCGACTGGAGGTGGTCCTGCGCGACAGCGAGATCGCCGCTGGCTACTTCGCCCGCAACTTAACGCTGTTCATCGACCTGCTCGGTCAGATCGGTGATGCGGCGCCCGAGCCGACCCTGTCCGTGACGGCGAGGCGTGCCATCGACGCCGTGCGGAGGGGCGTCGTCGCAGCCGACCGGATCGACTGACGGCTGGATTCGACCGCAAGGACAGGAACAGATGCAAGGACGACCACACCGCATCTGGTCCTGGAGGTCGGGCGCGCTTGGGCTGACACCCCCGGCATACTCACGGGATGCACATGCACGCAGAAGAACCCCCGGTGAGCTTGTGGGAGGCCCTGGACGACGTCGAGCTGACCGCACGCGTGCGGGCGCTCCTCCCAGCAGAGAAGCCCGCCCTCGTCCTCGTGGACGGGCGGTCCGGAGGCGGCAAGTCGACCTTTGCGGAGCGTCTGTCGCAGCTCCTCGGCAGCGCGCTCGTGCACTCCGACGACATTGCGTGGTACCACGACCCAATCCACTGGGCCGACATCCTCGTCGACAGCGTTATTGCGCCCTGGCGGCGTGGCGACGCGATCCACTTCCGGCCGCCGGGCTGGGTCGCCCGGGACAGACCCGGCGCCGTTGAGGTGCCGCCGAACCCCGTCCTCATCGTTGAGGGCGTCGGCGCCGGACGGTCCGGCCTCGCGGCTGGCGCCGAGCTCGTCGTGTGGGTCCAGTCCGACCGTGCCGAAGCCCGCAGACGCGGCCTCGCGCGCGACGTGGAATTCGGTCGCACGCCCGAAGAGGCGGAGGCGGTCTGGGACGAGTGGATGCGGGCGGAGGAGCCATTCCTCGCCAACGACCAGCCATGGACGCGAGCGTCACTCGTCGTCAACGGCACGCCGCCGACTGCCATACCGGCTCATACGCTCGTCGCACCCGGTCCACTCAACGACTGACCTCCGAGCACCCGGAACGGCACGTTTCGCTGCAGCCCTGAGTGTGCTCAGCATCCGCTTCGGGGCGGTCAGCCACCTGACGTCGAGCCAGTCATCCAGCGGCGTCACCGGCCATGCCGCCGGCGGCTTGCCATCTGTGGCGTCCCTGATATCGAATCCGTGTCAATAACGTGAATGTGCTTTGTTTGCAAGGGTTTTCATCGCCGAAAGCCTTGTGTATGTCGGTTCCCACAC
>JABBOX010000054.1 GCA_012927555.1 Phycicoccus sp. | reverse complement strand
CCCTGCGCCAGCTCTCGCCCAGCCCGGTCGCGTCCCACATGGCCCACAGCACGCCCTCGGCGGTCACACCCGGCGCCCAACGAAGGCCCTCGCCGCCATCCGGGCGATCCGATCCGGCAGCGGTATCCGAGCTGTTGACCGTTCGGGCCGCCTTCACTCCGGCGGCGATCGCCTTGGCAACCCTGCGAATCGGGGCACCCTCAGAACCCAGCATTCCCAACGTGTTTGGCGCGACGATGCCCAGCGCCAGCAGCTCGTCGCCGCTCCGTCCGCCGCCGCTGTCGAGCTCGTCGCGACGTAGAGCTCTCCGCAGTCGGCGCAGGCCGACGGCGTCAGCTCCACCGATCGGGGACAGCACGGCGTCGACGGCAGTCTGCGTGTCGATTGGGTCCGCGTGGCCCATCGCCACGTTGAGGACCACCTCGAGCAGCGCCAGCAAGGGACGCACGGCCATCTCGTCGCGGACCGGAACCTCGGCGGACGGCACTGCCAAAGGCACGCCGGCGGCCACGAGAACACGGCGCAACGTACTGGTGTGGCCCTGGCCCCGGACGATCACAGCCATGTCGGACCACGGCATACGTCCCAGGAGGTGGGCCTGACGCAGCTCGGCGGCGATCAACGCGGCCTCCTGCGAGGCGGCGCGCAGCAGCCGCACCTCGACGCGTCCACCCGTGGTGGCGTGCTCGAGCTCGCGGTGGGTTCCTCCGGCGAGTGTGCCGATGCGTCGGGTCACCCGATGGGTGACGGCACGCAACGCCTCGGGTTGTCGGTGGGACGTCGCGAGCGTGATCGTCGGACCGACACCGAACCGCGAGTGGTCGGCCCCCAGGATGCTGGGGTCGGCGCCGCGAAAGGTCTGGACCGCGGCGTCCGGGTCGCCGACGAGAACGAGGCCGACGTGCGGGGAGTGGATGACCTCGAGGAGCCGGGCCGCGGCGGGCGTGAGCTCCTGGGCGTCGTCGACCACGATCAGACGCAGCGACGACGCCAGGCGCTCCTGCGCCTCGGGGTCCTCCTCGAGCAGGTCGGCAGCCGCGCCCAGGATCCACGCCGGGTCATAGGAACCAGGCCGCGAGAAGGCAGTGACCTCGTCGTACTCGGCCAGAACTTGTGCGGCCGCAACCCACACGGGCCGATCGTGCTGAACGCCCAGGGCCGCCAGGTCGTCGGCCTCCAGACTCCGCTCGACCGCCCGCATGAGCAGATCCCGCAGCTCGGTGCGGAACCCTCTGGTGGCCAGGGCGGCATGCACCTGCTCGGGCCAGCGCGGGGCCTTGCCCTCTCCCGAAGCGTGACCCGCAAGCAGCTCGCGAAGGATGAGGTCCTGCTCGGGCCCGCTGAGCAACCTGGGGCTCGGGTCCCCCCGCAGCGCGGCACCCTGTCGCAAGATGCTGAAGCCGAGCGCCTGGTGGGTGCGGGCCAACGGCTCGGTCGTGGTGCCGCCGATCCGGGCGGTGATGCGGTTTCGCAGATCTGCGGCCGCAGTCCTCGAAGCCGTGAGGACGAGGCACTGGTCCGGCGCGACCTCGTCACGGCACACCCGGTCAACCACGATCTCGACCACGGTGAACGTCTTGCCGGTGCCCGGTGCACCGAGGACGCGCAGAACCCCTGCGTCACGACCCTGCGTGGCGACAGAGTGTTGGGCAACCCCGCGATGGGCGACGGCGGCAGCCTGTGCCTGATCCAGGATCGGGGCCTGGGCACTCAGACTGGGAGCCCGCCGCAATGTCAGCACCGGCAGATTCCATCACGGCGCACCGACGGCCACTCACGTCAAGCCGTCTTCACGCACTCTCCTCGCCTGTGCGAATCGGCTCCGGACACACGGATGCCCCGACCGTGAGGCCGGGGCATCCACGATGCAGAACAGGTACGAGTAGTTAGGTCAGCTCAATGCTGGCCAACTCAGTTCTCAACCAGTTCAGCGAGTTGAGATCAGAGCGGACGGATGTTCTCCGCCTGCGGGCCCTTCGGGCCCTGGGTGATGTCGAACTCAACCTTCTGGTTCTCGTCAAGCGAGCGGTATCCGCTGCTGGCGATGGCCGAGTAGTGCGCGAACACGTCGGCGCTGCCGTCTTCGGGAGCAATGAAGCCGAAGCCCTTTTCAGCGTTGAACCACTTCACGGTGCCAGTTGCCATAATCTTTTTTCCTCCAAGAGCGCTCTGTCGATCCCGAATGCCGGGTCCGATCGTCGCGGTGTTCGTCGTCCGCTCCAGATCAGGAACAAAGCGCACTCCCGGCACAAGGCCGCAAGCGTTCAAGACGTGCGATGCACAGCAACTACGAGCGTGAGACTACCCCAGCGCCGCTGAATAGGCAGAGTTCTGCGGCAGTCATTCTGGGCAGGGACCCAGGCACCGTGGCTGAGGCCCAAGACCGTGTGGCGAAGATCACGTCGCTGAAGGTTGAGGTCGAAGCGTCACGCTGTCACACCCGCGCCGTCCCATCGGGCCAGCCTCATGTCCACACGGCGTCCATCAAGCGCGCCTCGCACCAGGGCGGTCCCCTCCTCACGCCAGTGCGCCAACGCCTCGTCCTCCAGTCCCTCGGGGACGTCACCGCTCGCGCGGATGACGCGCCACCAGGTGACCGACGAGCCGTATCGGGACAGCACCGCCCCGACCTGACGCGGTCCGCCTTGTCCGATCAGCTCGGCGACGTCCCCGTAAGCCAAGACCATCCCCTCCGGGATCTGATCGACGATGCGCAGCACCGCCTCCGCGAAGTCAGGAAGCTCGAAGTCAGGAAGCTCAGGGGTCTCCATGTCGGCTCAGTAGCTCGGCTGGGAGGGGTCGACATCTCGATTCCAGGCGAGCACCCCTCCGGCGAGATTGCGAACGTTCGGATGACCAGCCTCGATCAGGATCCGTGAGGCTTCCTCCGAACGGCTGCCGGACCTGCACATGATGACGACCGGCCGCTCGAACGGAATCTGCGACACCGCAGCCCCGGAACGGAACTCGTCAAGATGTATGGCCTGCGCCCCCGGGATACCGGCGATCGCGCGCTCGTCCCTGCCGCGCACATCGACCAGCAGCACTCCTTGCGAAGCAGCGCCGTCAGCCAGCAGGTCGGCCAGCTCCAGCGCCGAGATAACGGGCACGGGGACGCTCGCGGCAGCGAGGGCCGAACCACCCGGCATTCCCCCGCCCACGGGAGGTGCCCCCACGCAGAAGTCTTGGTAGTCAATGAGCTTCGTGACGGACGGCGATGTTCCGCACACAGCGCATTCGGGATCCTTGCGCACCGTGAGGGCATCCCAGCTTTGGCGCAGCGCATCATGAACCATCAACCGGCCGATCAACGGATCCCCAATGCCGACAATGAGTTTCACGGCCTCAGCGGCCTGGATGGATCCGATTGCGGCGCAAAGGATCCCGAGCACCCCACCCTCGGCGCACGATGGCACCAGACCAGGTGGAGGCGGTTCGGGAAACACGCAGCGGTAGCAGGGGCCGTGCTGCGCCCACCAGACGCTGGCCTGACCGTCGAACCGAAAAATAGATCCCCAGACGTCCGGCTTGCCCAGCAGCACACAGGCATCGTTGAGCAGGTATCGGGTCGGGAAGTTGTCGGTCCCGTCCAGCACCAGGTCGTAGTCGGCAATGATCTCGAGGGCATTGGCGGAGTCGATCCGAACGTCGTGCCTGATGACCTGCACCAGGGGGTTGATCGAAGCCAGCGTCTCCGCGGCGGACTCAGACTTCGGCCGGCCGACGTCAGCGACTCCGTGGACCAGCTGCCGTTGAAGGTTCGACATCTCCACCAGGTCGTCGTCAACCACACCGATGGTTCCGACACCGGCCGCCGCGAGGTACATCAACGCCGGAGACCCGAGCCCCCCTGCTCCGACCACCAGCACCCGTGCGTTCTTGAGGCGGCGCTGACCCTCCATGCCCACCTCGGGGATGAGCACATGCCGCGCATAGCGCTCCACCTCCGCGGTGGACAACGACACCGATGGCTCGACAAGGGGTGGAATTGCCATGCTGATGAGGTTACCCGTGCGTAGAATTCGTTTCGCCTGCCGCGTGAGCTCTGATGTCGCGGCGCCACACACGGACATCCGTCACGTGAACCGACCCTCACCTGGGTCATCGGCCGAACGAGAGGGACCCGCCAGTGCCGACGAGCTCAGACACACGAGGACGCGGCGTCCGGCTGCCGCGCTCGGCACGGCGGGCGCAGCTGCTCGATGCCGCGCAAGAAGTGTTCGTCGAGTCGGGCTATCACGCCGCAGCGATGGACGAGATCGCCGACCGCGCCGGAGTCTCAAAACCCGTTCTGTACCAGCACTTCCCTGGCAAGCTCGACCTCTACCTGGCATTGCTCGACCATCATGCGGGTGAGCTCCTGGGTCTGATCAGGGCGGCACTGGCGTCGACCACGGACAACAAACAGCGTGTCGCGGCCGCTGTTGGCGCCTACTTCGAGTTCGTGGATCGTGACGGTGCGGCGTTCAGGCTGGTGTTCGAGTCGGACCTGACCAACGAGGCGGCCGTCCGCGAATGCGTCGACAAGGTCTCTCAGGCGTCCGCCGAGGCCATCGCTGAGGTCATCAAGGAGGACACCGACCTTCCTGACGCCGAGGCGCACCTGCTCGGCATGGCGCTGTCCGGAATGGCCCAGATCTGTGCCCGTTTCTGGCTGTCGCAGGGCTCGGCGATCCCCCGGGACGAAGCGGCACGGCTCGTGGCGGCCCTGTCCTGGCGTGGCCTGCGCGGCTTCCCCAAGATCGAGCGGGAAGGATCTGGCCCCGAGGGGGGTTAGCCTTCGCAGACCGATACATCAACTCTGTACCGCACATCAACACCCTGACGAAAGGCTTTCCCGTGGAGGTCAAGATCGGCGTGCAGAACGTCGCGCGCGAGATCGTGCTGGAGTCCGACCAGTCCCCTGAAGAGGTCGAAGCCCTGGTCAACACGGCGCTGACAGCCGGTGGCGTGCTCAACCTCGTCGAGGCCTCGGGGCGGCGCGTGATGATCCCGGTGGCCACGATCGGCTATGTCGACGTCGGCGCGTCCAAGAAGGGCTCCGTCGGGTTCGGCACCATCTGACCCTGCTCAGGCGTGAAGCCCCAGCTGACCCATCCGCCGGGTGTGCTCGTCGGTGAGCCGGGCCAACATCCGACCCATCTCGGCCAGGTCTGCACCCGGGCGGTTGATGCCACCCACGAGCAGGCTGGCCAGGGCATCGCGCTCGACCGCCACGCGCTGCGACTGGGAGAGGGCCTCGCCGACCAATCGGCGGCCCCACAGGGCGAGCCGCCCACCCACGGTCGGATCGGCCTCGATGGCATCTCGGACCGCTTTGACGACGAACTTCGCCTGCCCGACGTCCTCGAGCACCGAGCGCACCAACGTCTGCGTCGAGTGATCGACGTAGGCAGAGATCTCGCGATAGAAGTCGGTCGCGATGCCGTCTCCGACGTATGCCTTGACCAGGCCCTCGAGCCAGCCGGTCGGTCTGGTCCGATCGTGGAACTCGTCGATCGGGACGATGAAGGGGGCCATGGCCTGCTCGGGATCGACGCCCATCTCGCTGAGTCGGCCGGTCAGCGCCTCGAAGTGATGAAACTCGGCCACCGCGACACTCGCAAGAGCCGCTTTCTCCGGTTGGCTCGGAGCCATCTCGGCATCGGCCGCCAGCCGCGAGAACGCCGTCAGCTCGCCATAGGCCAGTGCGCCAAGAAGGTCGATGACCGCCGCTCGATAGGTCGGGTCGTCCGAAAACGGATCGCCTGCGCCAGCTGAGTCTTCGCTCCCCGCATATCCCGAGCTTTCGGCGACGACATCCTCACCCTCGGGCATGTCAGGGGAAGATTTCGGCTGCGCATCGGCGTCCATGAACGGAAACAGTAGTGCTCACCAGCTAGACTGAGCCCTGACATCGGTGCCCGGTCGGCACGAATCAGCAGCCAGTGAGACTGGTCTGCACCCACGAAGAACTCCGATCGGCCCGCTTTGCAGCGTGGCCCGCGTCTTCCGAGACCTTCGGAAACGCGTGTGGCCCGCGCCCGATCGAGAGAACTTAATGACCACCAAGAAAGCCACGACGGCGCCTGACGCTGCCGAGATGACCGCACAGACACCCGTCGAGACCCCAGCCGCGCCAGCGATCGTCGAAAAGACGTTTGCCGACTTCAACGTCCACCCAGACATCGTCGCCTCACTGGCCGACGAGGGCATCATCCACCCCTTCCCGATCCAGGCGATGACGCTCGAGGTTGCCCTCGGCGGCCACGACATCATCGGCCAGGCCAAGACCGGAACCGGCAAGACGCTGGGGTTCGGCATACCGATGATCCAGCGTGTGATCAGTCCCAGTGACGAAGCGTTTGCCACGCTGGCGAGCGCCGGCAAGCCGCAGGCCCTCGCGGTCGCACCCACCCGTGAGCTCGCCGTTCAGGTTTCCGGCGACCTCGCAAAGGCCGGCAAGGCCCGCGGCGTGCGGGTCGTCACCATCTACGGCGGACGCGCGTTCGAGCCGCAGGTCTCGGCGCTGCAGCGCGGTGTCGAGATCGTCGTCGGCACGCCCGGTCGGCTCCTCGACCTGGCCAAGCAGGGTCACCTCGACCTGTCGTACGTCAAGAGCGTCGTGCTCGACGAGGCCGACGAGATGCTCGACCTCGGCTTCCTTCCGGATATCGAGAAGCTGCTCGCGCAGACCCCGGCCAGCCGCCAGACGATGCTCTTCTCGGCCACGATGCCGGGCGCCATCGTCGCTCTGGCCCGTCGCTACATGACCCAGCCCACCCACATCAGGGCGATGGGCGGGGACGAAGACGGCCATACCGTCAAAGCGGTCGAACAGTTCGTCTACCGCGCGCACGCCATGGACAAGGTCGAGATGCTGGCCCGGATGCTCCAGGCCAAGGACCGTGGCCTGACCCTCATCTTCAGCCGGACCAAGCGCACCGCAGCCAAGGTCGCCGACGATCTCGCTGAGCGGGGCTTCGCTGCCGCAGCCATCCACGGGGACCTCGGCCAAGGTGCTCGCGAGCAGGCCATGCGCGCATTCCGCAACGGCAAGGTGGACGTCCTTGTGGCCACCGACGTGGCAGCCCGCGGTATCGACGTCGACAACGTCACGCACGTCATCAACTACCAGTGCCCCGAGGACGACAAGACCTACCTGCACCGCATCGGCCGGACGGCCCGTGCCGGCAACAAGGGTGTCGCCGTCACGTTCGTCGACTGGGACGACCTGCACCGCTGGGGCATGATCAACAAGGCTCTCGACCTGGGCATCCCCAAGGCGGCAGAGACCTACTCCTCGTCCGAGCACTTCTACGCGGAGATGAACATCCCCGCGAACGCTACCGGCCGGCTGCCCAAGGCAAACCGCACCCGTGAGGGCCTCGCTGCCGAGAAGGTCGAGGACCTCGGCGAGACGGGCAAGAACCACAGGGGTGGCCCGCCCGATCGGGGCCGTTCCTCCGCTGGTCACAGCGGTGGTGGTCGCTCGGGTGGCGCTTCCAGCCGCGGCTCACGTTCGTCGGAGGGCCGAGAGCGTCCGCCTGCCGATCGCTCGAAGACAGATCGCTCCAAGAGCAGCGATCGCCCTCCGAGTGCCGAGGACTCCAAGCCACGACGTAGCCGTAACCGCCGTCGCACCCACAACGGCCAGGCCGACTCCGCCGGAACGGGCGCCGGCGCCGTCTGACGCCTCAGAGCTGTCTGACGGCTCCCAGCGCCGTCTTGACGCCAATGAGCTGACAGACAGCTCAGAGGCGAGGCAGCAGGCTGGCGGCCACGTCGCGATACGCCTGAGCGCCCTTGGAGCTCCGAGCCGTCGTCAGTATCGAGCGGCCCACCGCCGGCGCCTCGGCGAACCGCACCGTCTTCGGGATCGGCGGGCTGAGCACCGGCATGCCGTAGCGCTCCCCCACGTCGGCCAGCACGGCACGCGTGTGGTTGCTGCGCCCGTCGAAGAGCGTGGGCAGGATGCCGTACACCTCGAGCTCGGGGTTGAGGATCGACTGCACGTCGGCGACCGTGTCGAGCAGCTGTCCGACGCCGCGGTGGCTGAGCATCTCGCAGACCATCGGGATGATCAGCCCCTGCGATGCCGTCAGCGCATTGAGGGTGAGCACCCCCAGCGATGGCGAGCAGTCCACCAGGATGACGTCGTAGTCGCCGCGCACCGGGTCCAACGCCGAGCGCAGGACGTACTCGCGGCCGGGCCTCGGCAACAGCTGGGCCTCGGCTCCGGCCAGCTCGATGGTGCTCGGGATCAGGTCGAACCCGTCCTCACACGTCACGATCACGTCCCGGGCCGAGACCCCACGCCCGACCAGCACCTCGTTGATGCTCAGCTTGACCTCGTCGGGGTCAATGCCGAGGCTGAACGTCAGGCAGGCCTGGGCATCGAGGTCGACGAGCAGCACTCGTTTGCCGAGCTCGGCGAAAGCCGCCCCGAGAGAGGCCACTGACGTCGTCTTGGCCACCCCGCCCTTCTGGTTGGCCAAGGCCACGATCGTGCCCACGCGCGTCGCAGGCCGCTCATCCTGCTCGCGGTCATGTCCTGCTCGCGGTTTCGCGTTACCTGAGTCCGTTGCCTGGGTCACTGTTGAGGCCTCTCCGACCGCCTTGGGTGGGCACAGTCTGTCAGCGTGGCGATGTTCGTGCGACAGCAAACCCCGATCACGCCGTAGCGGTCCCGACCTCGCCATCCGCCGTGCCGTTGCCCCCCGCGGCGCTGGTCTCCAGCCCCGCCCAGTCGGACTTCTCCGGACCGACCAACTGACCCGCCGGGCAGTGCGCCCGGAAGTCGCACCACATGCAGATCGGCGAGGTCCTGGGTGCGAAGAGCGGCGCCCCGGCCCCCTCCTCTGCATAGGCGGCGTCGGCCCGGCGCAGGTCCGAGGCGATCGACTCGGCCTCCGCGACCTTGCGCTGCAACGACTCCGGCGTGTGCTCGTGCGCGAGCGCCTCCCCCGTCGGCAGGTGGTGCAGCTCGACGCGCACGCAAGGGCGGCGGAACATGCCAGCGGCCGCGACGGCATACAGCGCCAGGGGTAGTGAGGTGCGCGCGTCGTCGTCGGTGAGCCGTGACCGCCCGGTCTTGTAGTCGACCACCACCAGTTCTCCGTCGCGGTCATCAAGGCGGTCGATGCGGCCCGTCACGGCGAGCGTCTTGGTGCGCATGGAGACGGTGCGTTCGACGCCCAGCGGTTGCCGATCGCGGTCGATCCCCCGCAGGTATGCCGTCACTCGCTCCGTCGTGCGAACCAGCCAGTCCGCGCTCTGGTCGGGATCGCGAAAGCCGACGTCGATCCACGACTTCCTCATCAGCCGCTCGACTGCTGTCGGGGTGCGCTCGGCCGGCGGGAGGTCCCAGAAGTCGCGCAGAGCGTTGTGCGTGGCCACACCTATCGACGTGTGTGCCCGTTGCGGCCGGACGGCGGGCTTGGGGCGGTCGAGGTACTGCATGCGGTAGCGAAGCGGACAGTCGAGCCACGCCAACAGCTTGCTCGGGCTCGCCGAGTAGAGACGCTTCGGCATGCCGTCGAAGCTCTGCTGCACCGGCGCAGCCGTTACGTCGCCCGCCGCATCCGCCGTCACGGCCACAGCACCTCAACACCTCTCGGCAGCGCCATCGCCAGCGCCTCAATCTGTTGCAGCACAGCGAGATCGGTGGTGTTCTCACCGAGCTCGTTCGGCTTTCCCTCGCCGTGGTAGTCCGAGGAACCAGTAACGAACAGACCGAGCGAGGCAGCGAGTTCGAGCCCGTGCTGCACCTGTCGGGCGGTGTGGTCCCGATGGTGCACCTCGAGACCGGCCAGCCCCGCGGCCGCCATCTCCTCTATGACCGAGTCGTCCACCACAGGCCCGCGGATCTTCGCGAACGGGTGCGCCATCACCGCAACGCCACCGGCCTCCTTCACGAGGCGCACCGCCGTCACAGGTTCAGGTGCATAGTGCGTGACGTAGTAGGGGGACCCTTCTTTCAGGTACTTGGCGAACGCCTCACCACGATTGGCGACGATCCTCTTTTTCGTCATCGCGTCTGCGATGTGTGGGCGACCGACGGTGGCCCCCGGTTCGATCTGCTCGAGGACGTCGTCCCAGTGGAGGTCAAAATCCTTCGACAGCCGCTCGACGATGGTTTGCGCCCGGGTCTCCCGACTCTCCCGCGCGTGCTCCAGCTCCTTGAGCAACCCGGGCGCCGTGGGGTCCTGGAGATAGCCGAGCAGGTGGATGCTGATGCCTGCGAGGTTGCAGGAGACCTCGATCCCGCGGACGAGGGCGATCCCTTGCGCAGCAGCAGCCTCAGCGGCCTCGCCCCAACCCGCAGTCGTGTCGTGATCGGTGAGGGCCACGACCTGCAAATTGGCCTCGACCGCAGATGTCACGACCTCAGCCGGTAACTGTGTGCCGTCGCTCGCGTTCGAGTGGGTGTGCAGATCAATGCGCATCCCCAGAGGCTAGCCAAGCCCGGGTCGTATTGTTCGACCCGGCGAGTTTGCCCGGCGAGGCAACCTTTCGGTCCACACCTGCGTGGTTGAGGGTGTGACCATGACAGGGGTGGACAAGTGAGGGCTTCAATGGCGGAGCGCGACGAGTCGTTCGCGATCTTCATGGCCGGCGCCGGGCCTGCACTGTTGCGGACCGCGTGGTTCCTCACCGGCGACACCGACCACGCACAGGAGCTGACCCAGGCGGCGTTGGTCAAGACCTACGTCGTCTGGCACAAGATCGACCACGCGACTGCGCTCGCCTATGCGCGCCGCTGCCTTGTCAACCACAAGATCGACGTATGGCGTGCCACTCGCCACGAGGTGGTGGCCGACCTCACCAGCTCCGGTCTCGAGCACGAGGCTGCGTCCCATTCGTGGTCGCAACCCTGGTCGCGGTCAGAGTCACTGTCATGCGACGGCACGGTGGCGACCAGTGATCATCGCGACGACCTCGTGCGCCGGTTGTCGCGGCTACCCGAGCAACAGCGCAAGATTGTCGTCCTGCGCTACTACGCCGACCAGTCCGAGGCGTCCGTGGCCGAATCGCTGGGCATCTCCGTCGGCGCCGTGAAGAGCGCCGCGTCGCGGGGGCTGGCTGCCCTGCGTCAACACGCCGAAGGCGAGAACGAGGTCCGTGCCCAGCTCGTCACCCACACGGAGATCCAGGACCCGGACCTGAGCCGGAACGTCAGCCCATCCATCGAAGGGAGCCTGCGATGAGTACCGACCTTGAGACTGACCTGCGTCGCGAGTTCGACGCCGTCGCCGCACCCGGCGGCCTGACTTTCAGCCCCGAATCCGTTCTGCGCGAAGGCAATCGGGCCATTCGCCGAAACCGGATCCTGGCCGTTGGCTCCGCAGCCATGGCCGTTGCACTGGTGGCAGTGGGCGCAACCTTGGCGAACCGTCCCCACGATTCCGCCGCGCCCCAGCCTGCAACCCGTGCCGCCACCACTGGCTTCGTCCGGGTCGCAGGTGGAAACTCCTCTGGGGTCTACAGCGTCGAGTTCAACCGCGACACGAGAGTCAGTTCCAACGTGCGCTACTTCTTCACACCCCCGGATGGCACCGAGCAGCAGGTGGGAAGTTCGTCCACGGGCAAACCCGGCCAAAAACTGGATGCGGTCTGGAAGTCGGGAGTCGTCGCCGGGCATCCGTTCACTCTTGGCCTTGTCCCGAGCCCAGCCCGTAACGTCAACATCAACTTCGCCGATGGCGGTTCGTATGGATGGGGGTACGAAGAGCTGAAAGGCACCGGCTACACGATGTTTTACGTCGACTACTCCGTGAGTCCCAAGAAGCCATCTCGTCCTTCAGAGATCGCGAGCATCCGATGGTCAGGGTCGACCGGGATCGTGGATGGGATCGAAGGGGACCATCGGTTAACTGGACGGGAGCTCTTCCTGAGCAAGACCGTGTCGGTCGAGGTGGTGCTGCAGCCGGCCGACGGCGGACGGACCACAGTCTTCGGAAACACGTTCGTCCGAGATGCAGACGGCAGCGCGTACGGGGTGAAGCTTGCCTTCGCCACCACGGACGCTTCGGGAGTCGCAGTCGTGACCGGCCGCGAGCCGTTCGTCCGTCCGAATGCGAAGGGCGTGAACGTTCTGAGCAGCGGTCCACCCATCGCGGCCGGAATCCTCCCACCGGGCGCGACGGACATCGCTGTGGTCCTGACAACGGGCGCCGCCGCCAGTCCGAGCCTCGTGTCGGAACACCTGCCCGACGGCAGGGTGATCTTCGCGATCAAGGCCGAAGGCCCCCATCCAAGCCTGCCCAGCAAGGACTCCATCAAAGCTGTGACCTGGACAAACGCCGACGGTACCCAGGGCCGGGTGGACGTAACCCAGGAGCAAGGATGACCAGCCGTTCGATCGCAACGACCCGCCATACAGGTGACGTGTTCAGCTCGTGGCTGGAGGCTCCACCAAGGTCGGCCGGCCGGGCTGCTCGCCGCCACGCGCTTCGAGATAGCTGTTCTTCGGGACCATGACCTTGCGCTTGAAGATGCAGACCAGGGTGCCGTCCTGCTTGTAGCCCTTGGTCTCGACATGGACCACGCCGCGGTCATCCTTGGACGTCGACTCCCACTTGTCGAGCACCGTGGTCTCGCCATAGATCGTGTCCCCGTGGAAGGTCGGCGCCACGTGACGCAGCGACTCGATCTCAAGATTGGCAATGGCCTTCCCAGAGACATCCGGGACGCTCATGCCCAGGAGCAGGGAGTAGATGTAGTTGCCGACGACGACGTTCTGCCCGAACTGCGTCGTCCCGGCGTAGTTCGCGTCAAGGTGCAGCGGGTGGTGGTTCATCGTCAGCAGGCAGAACAGATGGTCGTCGTACTCGGTGACCGTTTTGCCCGGCCAGTGCTTGTAGACCGCGCCGACCTCGAACTCTTCGTAGCTGCGCCCAAATTGCATAGTCGCCATCGTGCCACGTCGGTCCGGTCACCTGGCTCTGCAAACCGCCAGCACTTGGCGCAGATCCGTCATTGATCGAGCACCTGCGTTGCTGCGCCATGACTGACGCACCTGCTCTATCTGGCTTATCCACAGGGACGCAGCGAGAGCCAAGCCAATCCGGCCATGCTGTTGCGGTCATGAACGACCTCCTGGCCACGCTCAGCGCAGCGCACTTCGGTGCCTTCACGGCACACGACGCCTACGACTGTGGTTACAACCGCGAGTCGCTGAGCCAACTGGTACGCAGCGGCCGAGCCCTGCGAGTCGGACCCAGCGCGTATGTCGACCGCAACCGCTATGCGGCGGCCTCGCCGGAGCGCCAGCACGAGATGACAACCCGCGCCGTGGTGCGCACGTTCGATGGCAGGGTCTACGCCAGCCACTACTCGGCGCTCACGTTGATGTCGCTGCCCATCTTCGGTGCGCCGCTGGACCACATCCACGTGACGCGCACCGCCGACTCGCTCAGTCGGCGTCGTCCCGGGCTCTCCATCCACACGGCATACGGCCCGGGTGCAGGTCTGCTGATCGGCCGCACGCCGAGCGTCACCGCTGCGCTCGCGATCCTGGGCGCGGCCATGACCTGCGGCATCGAGACCGGAGTTGTCGCGGCCGACGCCGCGCTGGCCAACGGCAAAGCGAAGATGGATGACCTCCAGACCTGGCTGGGCAGACTGTCGCGGCATCCCAAGGTGACCCACGCACGCCAGGTCGTGCAGTTGGCCGATGCGCGGTCCGAGTCTGTCGGAGAGTCACGAACTCGTTTGCTGCTCAACGCCATTGGCTTCCGGCCAACACCCCAGGTCGAGATCCGACACCCTCAGGGCAGGCTGGTCGGACGTGTCGACTTCCTGCTTGAGCGGGAGCGGATCATCGTCGAGTTCGACGGACTCCTGAAATATGCCGGCGCCGACGGCCGCGAAGCGTTGGCCGCCGAGAAGTCCCGCGAGGACCGACTGCGTGCGCTTGGCTACGAGTTCGTGAGGCTGACGTGGGCGGATCTGTCCCGGCCGGCGACGGTCGAACGTCTGATGCGACTGGCCGTTGCACGGGCAGCCGCTCGGCGCGCCACCTGAGCACCGACCTTGCTGGTCAGTACACATAGCGCAGGTCCGTCATTGATCGAGCACCCGCGCTGCTGCGCCATCAATGACGCGTCTGCGCTATGTCGAGGCGCTACTCGCGGAT
>JABBOX010000157.1 GCA_012927555.1 Phycicoccus sp. | reverse complement strand
GGCGATCTCCTCCCACAGCGACCAGGCGTGGTCGACCCGGTCGCGGACCAGCGGCGGCACGGTGTCGTTGCCGCCGTAGGTGGAGTCGGCGGTGATGGACCCGATGGTGATGAAGGTGAAGTCGTTGTGCCCGAGCTCGATCGCCGAGGTGCCCTTCTGGTCCTCGACATACAGGCAGGTCGCGCGGCGGGGCTCCCCCTGCCCGGCGAAGTCGACATCGGTGACGCGAGTGCCGAAGCGGACGTCGACGCCCTGGGCCACGAGCCAGCGCTGCAGCGGCACGATCATCGAGTCGTACTGGTTGTACGTGGTCCGGCAGATCCCGCCGACCGTGTCGAGGAGGTCGAACTCCTGGACGAAGCGCAGGAAGTAGCGGCGCAGCTCGATGACCGAGTGCCACTTCTGGAAGGCGAACATGGTCCGCCACATCTGCCAGAAGTTCGTCTCGAAGAAGTGCTCGCCGAAGATCTCGTCGATGCGGCGAGCCCCGAGGGTGTTCTCGCTCATGGCCAGCATGCGGGTCATGTCGAGCCGGTCGCGGTTGCTCAGGCCGTAGCTCGAGGCGTCCAGGATGTTGTGCTGCCCGTCGACCAGGCGCGCACGGGCATGGGTCTTGAACGTGGAGTTGAAGTCGAGGACCTCTTGGCGGACGGTGACGTCCGGGTCCTCGAGCGAGGGGATCGTGGAGAAGAGGTCCCAGGTGGTCTGATAGGCCTGCTCCTCGAACATCCGGCCGCCGCGCGTCACATAGGTCCCAGGGACGACGGGGGACTTCGCCCCGTCCATGTTCCCGCCCGTGACGTCGAGCTCCTCGAGGATGTGGATGTTCTCGCCGGGCACCTTGGCGTCGCGGATGGCGAAGGCTGCGGTCGCCATACCGGCGATGCCCCCACCCACGATCCACAGGTGCGCCTGCTTCGGGTCAACGGTCTTCGGATCAAAGGTCATGGTCGTTCCTCTCACTGCGTGCGTGTCATTGCGTGCGTGCTGTATGACGGGTCGCGCGGGCCGCTCAGTAGGCGGCCTGGAGCGCCCTGACCAGGACCTTGGGGTCGCGCAGGCCCTGGAAGATCGGCGGGATCGGCCGGTCGACACCCAGGAACTCGTACACCGCGTGCATGGCCCCGTGGATCGAGTACTCCACGGTGAACACGACGTCGCCGGGAAGCTCGGTGAACTGCCCGAGGAACGCGAAGTTCTGCGCACCGTCGGGGATGACCTTGGGGCGGTCCTCCGGAACGCGCCGGGCAAACAGCGCGGAGGCGTACGGCATCATCGAGGTCGTGACGTCGGTCGTGGCGAGCACCTCCTCGAGGATGTCCTCGAAGCCGAGCTGGTGAATGAGCTCGGTGAGGATCTCGGTGCCGGTCGCCTGCGACATCTTCTTCGTGACGTAGTCGCCCTCGTTGTCGATCTCCAACCCCCAGCCCCACATCGTGTAGGTGCCCTCGGGCTGGTTGGCGAAGTGCGGCTGACCCACCACGACCGCGGACAGGTACCAGGGTGAGTCGATCAGCGTCGTCATGGCACCGGTGCCCAGCTCGTTGCCGGTGTACTCGACCCAGCGCTTGATCAGCGTGTCGCTGTGCATCGTGAGCGTGAACGACTCCCACTTGCTCTCGTCGACGTTCCCGCAGAAGGTGTTGGGGCGCCCGAAGTCCGAGGCCTTCTTGGCGAGCTCCTCCCACAGAGACCAGCTGCCGTCCACCCGGTCGCGGACCAGCGGCGGCACCGTGTCGTTGCCGCCGTAGGTGGTGTCGGCGACGATGGATCCGATGGTGAGGAAGGCGAGATCGTTCTGGCCGAGGTCGATCGTCGAAGCACCAGTGGAGTCCTCGGCATACAGGCGGGTGGCCCGGCGCGGCTCCCCCTGCCCGGCGAAGTCGACATCGGTGACGCGGGTGCCGAAGCGGACGTCGACGCCCTGAGCCACGAGCCAGCGCTGGAGCGGCACGATCATCGAGTCGTTCTGGTTGTACTTGGTGCGCCGGACCCCGGAGAGCGTGTCGAGGTTGTCGAACTCCTGGATGAAGCGCAGGAAGTAGCGGCGAAGCTCGGCTGCGGAGTTCCACTTCTGGAACGCGAACGTGGTGCGCCACATGTGCCAGAACTTGGTCGCCAGGAAGTGCTCGCTGAAGAGGTCTTCGATGCGGCGTGCCCCGAGGGCCTTCTCGCTCAGGGCGAGCATGCGCGTTATCTCGAGCCGGTCGCGCGAGTTCAGGCCGTAGTCGGTGGCGTCCAGGATCCGGTGCTGCCCGTCGGCCAGCCGGGTGTTGCCATGGGTCTCGTGCTGGTCGTTCCAGTCCAGCATCTCCTGCCGGACGGTGACAGCCGGGTCCTCGAGCGACGGGATCGTGGAGAACAGGTCCCAGGTGGTCTGGTACACCTCGTCACAGAACATCCGGGCGCCGCGCGTCACCATCGCGCCACGAACTGCGGGAGAGTCCATCGCATCCATGGCGCCGCCGACGTGCCCCAGCTCCTCGAGGATGTGGATGTTCTCGCCTGGCACCTTGGCGTCGCGGATGGCGAAGGCTGCGGTCGCCATTCCGGCGATGCCTCCGCCCACGATCCACAGATGCGCCTGTTTCGGGTCGATGCTCATGGTCGTTCCTCTCGTTCAGCTCCAGCGGGTACAATCGGACTATGCTCATTTCGGAGCGTAGTCCGTATGTTAGATTTCGTGCAAATCGGGCAGGAAGTGCGCGAACATGAGCCCGGCCACCCGCTCGGCCACCCGTCTGGAAGGAGCGTTACCCGTGACACCCACGCAGGCCCCGCACATGCTGGCCGTTGTTGGCCGGCGGGCCCGCAACAAAGCGGACAAGCAGCAACGGATCTTCGAGGCCGCCTCGGAGCTGTTCACCAGGCTGGGCTACTCGGCGGTGACCACGCAGATGGTCGCGGACCGGGCGGACGTCGGAACGGGCACGCTGTTCCGCTACGCCAGCTCCAAGGCGGAGCTGCTGATGATGGTTATGAACGAGCAGATGCGGCTCGACACCCGCGCGGGCATCGCCGCCGCCGCATCCGGCACCTCACCGACCGAGGCGATCATGGCGCTGCTGGCGCCCCAGATCCACCTGCCGCTGGCGTTCCCGGAGAACACCGCCGTCTACCAGCGCGAGATCCTCTTCGGCACCGAGCAGGGGCGGTACCGCACCGAGGCGCTCGCCCGCATCACCGAGCTCGAGGATGCGATCGGCGACATCCTGGGACGGTTCACCCGCACGCACCGGGTCAGGGCGGGGGTCGACCTCCATGGCGCGGCGCGAACCACCTTCTCCACGCTGCATATGGAGCTGCTGCGTGTCAGCTTCGGGCGCGGGGATCCCCAGACGCTGACGGCGACCTTGCGCGCCCACGTCGACGTGTTGCTCTACGGAGTGCTCGACCCGACGTGAGACCGGGGCGTTCGCTGCGTCGCTTTGGCAAGTGGAACGCGAGACGACGCATCGCGAGGGACCACCAGTTCTGACAGGAACGCGCGGGCGATCTCGAGAACGTCGGTCGGTTCCTTGGTGAACGAGTGGCTGCCACGAGCAGACACGACCTCGGCTGTGCCTCCCAGCACGGACCTCAGGTCGTCGGGGCTGCCGAAGGGATCCTTCTCCCCCTGTATGACGATCAGCCGGGTCCCGGCGCCCGTCACCATCTGCGCCTCAGCCGCTCGGGACTTCTCCGGCTTTCCCGGCGGATGCAGAGGAAAAGCCAACAGCAGCAACGCATCAGCACCAACAGCGTCGGCCGTCCGACAGGCCACCCGCGCACCGGCGCTTCGGCCACCCACGACCAACGGCTTTGGCAGCGCACCACGCCCCGACGTCAGCGCCTCCATGATTGCGAGCCACGCCACGTCCATCTGGGCGGGAGGCGTCGCCACCGCGCGCCCGGCGACCCGCCACGGCTGTTCGACCAGGACCACCAGCCATCCCTGCGCCGTCAGAGCGGTCAACGCCCGGAGGTCGGCCGACCATGACTTACCGCCGGCGCCATGCCCGAGAACCAACGACCCACAGGGGCGTGACGGGCGCCAGACGTGCGCGCGCGCCATACCGACTGGGGTCTGAATCTCCTTGACACTTTTGCGAACTGGCACGTCGCTCATTCGCCGATGATCTCACCGGTGGTCGGGTCCACCACTCCCACCAGGTCCTCGCGCGCCAACGGCAGCAGCAACAGCTCTCCGTTGTTGCGGGTCGAGTTGACCGCGGTGCCCACCGGGTGGGCGTCGAAGCGTCCGGGCCGGGAGAACTCCAGGTGGGCCCTGATCGCGGAGAGATCTTTTTGTGTCGGGTCGAGCCAGTCGGACCAGTCGGCACGCTCGAGGACCAGCGGCTGCCGGTCATGAATCCTGTCCAGCCCGGGCTCAGCCGCAGTCGTGATGATTGTGTAGGTCGTCAGCCACGCGTAGGGGTCGTCCTCGGCCAGCGCCGTGTCACGCCAGAACTCATACAGCCCGGCCATCGCCAGCGGGGCACCATCGGATCGATGGATGAAGAACGGCTGCTTGCGCGGCTTGCCCTTGCCATCAACGGCGGTGGGGCTCAACTGCCATTCATACCAACCGTCCGCAGGGACGAGACACCGGCGAGCTGCCGCTGCCCTGGCAAAGGACGGCTTGTCCAGCAACGACTCGGAACGGGCGTTGGTCATCCGGAGCCCGAGCTTGACGTCCTCGGACCAGCTGGGCACCAATCCCCATGTCAGCAGACGCAGCTGGCGAACCGGCGCGGCATCAGCGTCCTCCCGGACGGCTCCGGTCAGGACCACGGGCGCTTGCTTGGTCGGCGCGATGTTGAAATCCGGCCGGCCGGCCGGCGGGTTCTGAGGAGTCACGAGGATGCTCCTCGCAACCTCTCCCGTGCGATCCTCGTCCACCTCGAACGCCTCGACCAGATCCTCCGGGCGCGAGCTGGACGCGTATCGACCGCACATGCCCTCAGCCTAGATATCCAAGCCTGGCGGCGAGCAACTACGGTAGGAGCTGCACGGATGACTCTCGAGGAGATTTCAGATGACTGTGGTTCGACGGATCGCCCGACCGATGCTGGCTGTCGTCTTCGTGACGAACGGCCTGGACTCCCTACGCCACCCCGCCACACGCGCCCAGGCCGCTGCGCCGCTGGTCAAAGCGCTCTCCGGACCGCTGAAAATGCCCAACGACCCCGAGCTGCTGGTCCGCGCGAACGGCGCCACGATGCTGGTCGCAGGCACGATGCTGGCTCTGGGCAAGTTCCCCCGGATTGCGGCGCTGACGCTGGCCGGCGCGCTCGTGCCGACCACGTACGCCGCACACCCCTTCTGGGCCGTCGAGGACCCCGCAGAACGCGCCCAGCAGAAGAGCCACTTCCTGAAGAATGTCGGACTGCTCGGAGGCGTCCTGCTCGCGTCGGTCGACACCGCCGGCCAGCCCGGGTTGGCCTACCGAGCTCAGCACGTCCGCTCCGAGGCGCATCGCCAGGCGGCACTGACCAAACGTGAGGCGCGGCGCGCAGCCAAGTCCGCCCGACGATTCGCCAAGAACGCCCTTGACTGACTGGCTATCCCCCCACGCGGCCGGTCCCGTCAGCGCCACAGTGGCACTGCCGGGGAGCAAGTCGCTGACAAACCGCTATCTCGTCCTCGCCGCGCTGGCCAACGGCCCCTCGCGGCTGCGACGGCCCCTTCGCTCGCGCGACACCATGCTCATGGCGGCGGCACTGCGTTCCGTGGGCGCCTCAGTGACCGACCTGCCGGGCAACGACCGCGACGGTGATGACCCAGGCTGTGATGACTGGCTGATCACCCCGGCGTCCCTCACCGGCTCGACGTCCGTGGACTGCGGGCTGGCGGGCACCGTGATGCGATTCCTGCCCCCGGTGGCGGCCCTCGCCGACGGCCCGGTCAACTTCTTCGGAGATGCCCGAGCAGGTCGACGCCCCATGGCTCCGGTCATCGACGCCCTGCGCGCTCTGGGCGCGAGGATCAACGACGACGGCCGCGGGACCCTGCCCTTCACGGTCGAAGGCTCAGGCCGTATGCCGGGTGGCCCGGTGACCGTCGATGCCTCTGGGTCCTCGCAGTTCATCTCCGGTTTGCTGTTGGCCGGGGCGCGATACGACCAAGGCATCACGGTTCACCACCGCGGCAACCCGGTTCCCAGTGAGCCGCACATCCAGATGACCGTTGAGGTGCTGCGCGATGCCGGCGTGGTCGTCGACGACTCCGAGGCCAACACCTGGCGGGTCGAGCCCTCAGAGGTGCAGTGCCTCGATGTCGAGGTCGAGCCGGATCTGTCCAACGCCGCGGCGTTCCTGGCTGCAGCCGTCGTGACCGGCGGCACCGTGCAGGTCCCAGGATGGCCACAACACACCACTCAGGCTGGTGACGCGATCCGCGACATCCTCGACGCGATGGGCGCGGACGTGCTGTTCGAACGCTCGGGCCTCACGGTGACGGGCAGTGATCAGATCAGCGGGCTCGACGTCGACCTGCATGACGCCGGAGAGCTCACACCCGTCGTCGTGGCGATCGCGGCCTTGGCGGACTCCCCATCCTTGATCCGGGGCATCGGACATCTTCGTGGGCACGAGACTGACCGCCTGGTCGCGCTGTCCACTGAGATCAACGCTCTCGGAGGATCAGTCGAAGCGACCTCGGACAGTCTGCGAATTACACCAAAACCGTTGCGGGGTGGACTGTTTCACACCTATGACGATCACCGCATGGCGATGGCGGGGGCCGTTCTCGGACTGCGTGTGCCTGGCGTCGTCATCGAGAACGTGGAGACCACGGACAAGACGTTGCCGGGCTTCGTGACGCGGTGGACGCGACTGCTCGACAATGACCACGGCGGGCAGAGGCGCGGATGAGCCCAAAGGCGCGGCGGTACGACGAGAGTGACGTTCGGATCAGGCCGACCCGCCGAGGCTCACGCCCACGAACCAAAGATCGCCCGGCGCACGAGGATGCCATCCCCGGCTTCGTGACCGGCGTCGACCGCGGCCGCTACACGTTGATCGTTCACTCCGGCGGCGAGCGCGTCGTCGTCGCGATGAAGGCTCGCGAGCTCGGACGCAAGAGCGTCGTCATCGGCGACGAGGTGGCGATGGTCGGTGACACGTCAGGGGGTCCGGACTCGCTGGCCAGGATCGTGAGGGTCGAGCCACGTCGCTCAGTACTGCGCCGGACGGCCGACGACACCGACCCGGTCGAGCGCATCATCGTGGCCAACGCTGAGCAGCTTGTCATCGTGACTGCACTGGTCGATCCCGAGCCGCGACCCCGCATGATCGACCGCTGTCTGGTCGCGGCCTACGACTCCGGGATGGAGCCGCTTCTGGTCCTGACCAAGGCCGACCTGATCGACCCGGCACCATTCCTGGCGCACTACTCGATGCTCGAGGTCCGCCACCTGGTGACGTCCCGCGACCCCGTCACCCATGCGTGGGTGGGGCTCAAACCGTTGCAGGACATGCTGATTGGTCGCGTGAGTGTCTTCATCGGTCACTCCGGCGTGGGCAAGTCGACCTTGGTCAACGCCCTGGTCCCAGGCGCTGAACGCGCCGTTGGGGTGGTCAACGACGTGACCGGTCGCGGGCGGCATACATCGTCCTCGGCAGTGTCCCTGAGGCTGCCGGGCGGCAATGGCTGGGTCGTCGACACGCCCGGCGTGCGCTCGTTCGGCCTGGCCCACGTCGACCTCTCCAGGATCATCCAGCACTTCCCGGACCTCGAGCCCGGCACGGACGAGTGCCCGAGAGGGTGCACGCACGACGAAGCGGAGTGCGGCCTCGACGTCTGGGTGGAGTCAGGTCGCGCCGGACCCGCCGGACCCTCCCGGCTGGACTCCTTGCGCCGGTTGTTGCGCGCACGCACACCCCAGTCCGACGACTGACCCGTGGCGGACGCCCCGTTGGTGACCGTCAGCGGATAACGTGGCCGCGTGCCTGCCTACGACGACGACCTGCGCCTTGCCCACGTGCTTGCCGATGCTGTGGAGCGGATCACGGTGTCTCGTTTCCGAGCCGAGGACCTGGTGGTGGAGTCCAAGCCCGACCTGACGCTGGTCAGCGACGCCGACCGCGCGGCCGAGGAGATGGTGCGTCACCAGCTCAAGCGGGCCCGACCCCGAGACGCTGTCGAGGGTGAAGAGTTCGAGACCACCGGCCGCGGCCCACGGCGGTGGGTCATTGACCCGATCGACGGGACCCACAACTTCGTCCGAGGGGTCCCCGTATGGGCCACCTTGATCGCACTCGTCGACGACGGGCAACCGGTTCTCGGCCTCGTCGCCGCCCCGGCGTTGGGACGCCGTTGGTGGGCGGCCATCGGCTCCGGCGCGTGGAGCGGTCGCAGTCTCTCCAGCGCGAAAAGGATTGGCGTGTCTAAGATCACGCAGATCTCGGATGCCTCGCTGTCCTACTCGAGCATGGGCGGCTGGAGGCAACGTGAGCGTCTGGAAGAGTTCCTTGAGCTGACCGATGACTGCTGGCGAACCCGGGCCTACGGGGACTTCTGGTCATACATGCTTGTCGCCGAGGGGGCCGTCGACATCGCCGTCGAGCCGGACCTGCAGGTCTACGACATGGCCGCGCTCGTGCCCATCGTGACCGAGGCCGGCGGCCGATTCACCGCGCTGGATGGAACCCCCGGACCCTGGGGTGGCAATGCGGTGGCAACCAATGGCCTGCTCCACGACGAGGTGCTGGCCCGCCTCGGCTGAGCCGGTTTTTCTGGATTCCGTCTTCAGGATTGCGTCTTCTGGATTGCGCCCGTGGCGGGGTTGGACTACCTCCGTGGTCACGCAGGGACGAGTACGGCAGCAAGATGAGGTAGGTGTGGGTAAAGTTAGCAGTGGTGCCGCCGGGGGCTCGGGCACAGTTTGTCCCCGGTAGGAGGTGGCGATGGGTCGGCTTCGTGGCAGACCTCGCACGGTGCCCTTGGTGGCGTGCCCGCAGCACCCAGGTTCGCGCATTCAGGCGAACGGGCTGATGGTGACGACGACTGGCGAGCGTCGCCGGTATTGCTGCTGGCCCGATGGCGGGGAGAGCCACAGTTTCTCCGTTCCTCTCGGTGAGCAGATTGTGCCGCCGCCTCGGCCTTGGGCGCTGCCTCCGGAGTGTGACGAGCACCAAGGCGTTCCGCACAAGGTCATCCGCTACGGCAGGTACGCGACCAGCACCCCGCAGCCGCGCCAGCGCTACCGCTGCACACGCGAGGCGCTCAACCAGGACGGCACTGCGGCCCTTGATGACAAAGGCAAGCCCGAGCTGCTGCGGCACGTCTTCACCCCGGCGCTGCCGCGGGACCACGTCCACCCGGACGAGATTGGCTGCGCGGAGTGCGAGGAACTGCGCGGCGCCCACCGCGGTGAGACGGCGGTCGCCCGCCGGCACTCGTGGCCGACGCGCACCGTGGCCCGGGCCCTGCTCGAGCTGTCCCGGGGTGGCTCGTACGGTGACGTTTCCCTGTGGGCGCAAGGTTCCGCAGAGATGGCGGCTGAACGCTTCGCGCAGCTGACCGGTCAGGGCCTGAGCCCGGCCGAGGCCCGCGTTGCCCTCGAGGCTGAGAACGCAGCCGAGGACGCTGCCACCCAAACCGCCGGAACTGCGCCCTCCGAGGTCGAACCGACACCACGACCACGTGCCAGAGGGCGCACCCGACGGCCCATCGCCCCCAGATCCTTGCCCAGCCCGGCGTCGCCGCCGAAGCCGAGCCAGGGGGATGACGACACCAAGCGCAAGGTGAAGAACGCCCGCACAGCGGCGAGCAACAACGTGTGGCACGTCGCCGCGGACTGGTGTGAGGCGTTCGCGCCGGTCGTGTTCGGGAAGGTCGAAGAGCGTCTGCGCACAGCTACCCTGGCCGAACGCGAACGCCTGGACGGGCTGCTGGCCGCCGGGAAGCCTCTGGACCAGCCGCAGGTGCTCCTGCTGGACGACATCCCGGTCTACGGGCGCAGCCACGCCCGGGGCGGCACGTCGCGCAGGGACGAAGGTTTCTTCCTGCTGGTCGCCGGCGAGGTCGTCTGGGGGCCTGCCCCGCCGGACCCGATGACGGCGCTGGACCGGTCGCTGAAGCTGAGGGTCGTGCGGGCGATGCCCAAGAGCAACGCACCCGGCTGGCGGTTGCTGTTCGACGAGCTCGGATACGCCCCGGACTTCGTCGTCGCTGACGCCGGCACGGGTATCGCCCGGGCCGTCCAGGAGCACTTCGACCCGGCACGGACGACCTTCGTGCCCTCGCTGTGGCACGTCGGGAACGCCGTTCGGAAAGGTCTAGCGGCTACCCGCGGCGCATACGTGGCCGGTGCTACGGGCAAGGAGCTGCGCCCCGAACTCGCCGATCACCTGGACAGGCTCGGGCGCACTGCCCTCAGGGACACGGCTGCGTGGACCGGTTGGTGGGAAGAGCTCGAAGCGCTGTGCGTCAGGCTGAGCCTGCCGCGCGACAAGGTCCGGTCGCGGCGCAAGAACTACGAAGAACCGTTCATCACGGCCATCGACCGGCTGCGCACTTTTCCGCAGGTCCCGGTCAGCACCGGCGGGCTGGAGAAGCTGATGAGCAAGCGGGTCGAGCCGCTGCTCGCGATGCGCCGTACCGGGTTCGCCAACCTTGAGCGCACCAACCGCCTGTTCGACCTGGTGATAGCTCGCGAGCACGGTGCCTTCGACGATCTCAGCGCCGTGGTCCAGGTGCTCCGCAAAGACGCCGAGAACGCGGTCGGCATCCACGGCAAGGCCGGGTGGGCGGTCCCGCTGCGTGCCATCGCCGATCCCCGACCCGAGGACGGCCGGTACTCCTCACTGCGCGACGCCACGCTCATCATGGAGCTCGCCCAACGACGGGGGCTGACATGACTCCTTCGCACGGGCACGGCGCAGGTGTCGCCAGCGCGGCGCTCTGGGGCTCGGTGCGCCTTGCGGTCCTGGACATTGAGACGTGCAACGCCGCTGACGGGGACCACATCATCGACATCGCCGTGGTCACCTGCCGGCGCGGCATAGACACTGGCCGGTGGGACCGCAAACTCAACCCGGGCGTTCCGATCGACGCGGAGAGCCAGAAGACGCATGGCCTTACCGATGAGGAGGTCGCCGGCGCGCAGACCTTCGCGCAGGTCGAGCCCGAACTGACCCGGCTGCTCACCGCCCGCGACGGGGAGCAGCTCATCCTGGTCGCACACAACGCACCGTTTGACGTGTCCCGTCTCAAGCTCGAGTACGAACGCGCCGGCAGGGCCATGCCTGACCTGGCGGTGCTGGACACGATGGCGCTGGCCAAGCACGTTCGGCTGCGCACCGGCGACCTGGCCTCGCTGGTCGGCGCGCTGAACATCGTGAACAGCAAGCCGCACTCGGCCCTGGGGGACGCGAACGCTACCGCCGCCGCGGTCATGGCGATGCTCGTGACTGCGGCGGCCCGCACCCAGGACTTCGACGCGCTACTGGCCCAGGTGATGGGCCGCCGCAAGAGCCGAACCAGCGCCATCCAGGTGGCCGGCCGCAAGCGTCGCCGGCCCCGGCCCGACGACATCGCTGAGCCCGGCATCGACCTGCCAGCCGCGCACATCCTTGGGCACGCCGAACTTCTCCCAGAACAACCAACCGCCGACGATCTCGCGACCTGGACCGCCCAGGTCAGCGAGTGCGGGCAACTGCGCTGCCCCTACCTGGAGGACCGCATCGATGTCGCACCGCTGCCACCGCGGGAGGTACTCGTGCTGCTCGAGCCGGTCCTGGACACCGCCCTGAGCGGAGGCCGCCCGGCAGCCGTCGCGACCGTCCTGGGCGCAGTCCTGCGCGTGATCGGCGGACTGGGCAACCGGCCGGCGGCGTTGGCCTGGCACAAGACCTGGGGGCCGCGGCTGAACGCGGCCGGCGCCTGCACCAGCGGCGAAGCATGCCCGGCCTGCCGGGCCGACCAGCCGTGCCCGCTCGACACCTGGCACCAAGCCCTTGCCACGGTCGCGCTCGGACCGATGACCAAACAGACGCAGTTGCAGGGCAGCTTCATGCGCACCAACGGCGTTAACGCCGGCAAAGGCGTCTTCACCACCTGGCAGGCCACAGGTCACCGGCAGCTGGCCGACTATGCCGCCTGGCTCGTCCACGAGTATTGGCAGTCGGCCGACCAGGCAACCCGAGCCACGGTGCTCGCGCGGTACGCCTGGCTCGCCGGTGGCCGCGACCCGCGCCTGTGCGCGGCACACGCCCGCAACACCGCCGCCCCCGGCGGCGCCGCACACCTGCAGAGCGGGATCGACATCTGCGACCAGGCGCTACAGAGCCGCCACGGCAGTACCGATGACGGCTGGCGCGACCTACAGGCCACCCGCGGCCGCCTCGCCGGCCAGCTCGCCCGGCGCACGCTCAAGCCCAGCGGCCAGGTGGACAGGGCGGGTAACCCCATCCCGGTCCGGCGCCATCACCCCGACAAGCCGGAGCGCGCACGACTAACCCGCTTCTCGCTCGATCGGTGAGCGCAGGCTGCGGCTGGCAACCGGCCGTGCACAGACACAGACCCAAGGCTGGGTGGCTCAGTCCTGCGCTACGACGCCGGCGAACACGCCCTAAGGACCGATCCAACGAAACGCCGCCAGAGGGTCGCCTCGAGTTGCACCCACGAACCACTGAGGCCGCCATCCCCTTCTCCACAAGACCGAGCCTGACGGGAACCAAGCATCGAAATGACGGCCTTCGGGCAGGATGCCCCACAGCTCGAGCGTCGTCCGTCCGGTCCGTACGTACGTACGTCACCGGCAGGTGAGGCACAATGGGTTGTATGACGACACGCATGCGGCGCAACTGGTGGTGGCTGATGTAGGGGCGGCCACCCGACTTCACCTGTGCTTCATCGCCGCCCACAACGGGGCGGCATTGTTGTTTCGGCCGCGCGCCAACCGTCGTGGGAGACAAGACCTTCAAACAAGGAGACCCACGATGACCACCCGAGTGTTTACTGGACTCAAACCCACCGGGCAACTCCAGGTAGGAAACTACCTGGGTGCCATCCGCCCGCTACTTGACCTGGCGGCCGACCCGGACAACGACGTGCTCGTGTGCGTCGCTGACCTGCACGCGTTGACCGTCGAGCACAACCCCTCGCAACTGCGCGAGCTCACATTGGAGATGGCTGCGACACTCGTGGCCTGTGAACTGAACCCGCGCGCCACCTTGTTCATCCAGTCCTCCGTCGCAGCCGAGCACACGGAGCTCAGCTACCTGCTGGAGAGCACCGCTACCTACGGCGAGATGAGCCGGATGGTGCAGTTCAAAGAGAAGGCGAAGGCCCAAGGCGCGGGGTCCACCCGCCTCTCCCTGCTGACGTACCCAGCGCTGATGGCAGCGGACATCTTGGCCCACCAGACCGAGGTCGTACCGGTTGGCGACGATCAGCGTCAACATCTCGAACTGACCACCACACTGGCTCGCAGGTTCAACACCCGCTACGGCCACGTGTTCACAGTGCCTCAGGGCGTCACTCCGGCAGAGACCGCACGGATCAAGGACCTGCGCGAGCCCACGACGAAGATGGGCAAGACGGGCTCGGACGGTGCCGGAGTCATCTTCCTACGCGACAACCCCGACGACATCGCAGCCAAGGTCCGTCGCGCCGTCACCGACAGCGACACCTCGCTCCACTATGACCCGTCCAGTCGGCCCGGCGTCTCCAACCTGGCCACACTGCTCGGCGCCCTGACCGGGATGACACCGGAACAGGCGTTGGTCGGCCTCACCGGCTCCGGTCAGCTCAAGCAGGCCGTCACCGTCGCCCTCGTGGACACGCTGGGACCCATCCAGAAGCGGTACCAGGATCTCCGCGCCGACCCCGGCCACCTACGCGACCTGCTCATCGCAGGCCGAGATTTCGCGTCCGCCTCAGCTGCCACGACCGTCGCGGCCGCACGGGAAGCTATAGGTCTGCTCGACCTGGCATGACCCGACGCCACCAGAAGGCCACAACTGCCTTATTCGGCAGGAACTGCTGGGGGCGGAGACCTGAGAACCGAGGCTTGACCGCCTCAACGCAACGGCCCTCAGAGGGGAACCTCTGAGGGCCGTTGTCGTGTCTGCAACTCCTCAGCGCGTCGCCTCGTATCGAGCGGTGCGGAGGCTGAATGCTCTGGCGGAGGCGAGCTGGAGGCGTGTCGG
>JABBOX010000278.1 GCA_012927555.1 Phycicoccus sp. | reverse complement strand
CGCAGGATTGTCGTGTGAGTCGTGCGAGTCGTGCGAGTCGTGCGAGTCGTCCGAGTCGTCCGAGTCGTGCGAGTCGGAGTTCGCAGACGTGTCGGGCTTGGCGAATGAGGCCGGAGCCGCAGAAAACTCCGGGGTGGCAGAAAACTCCGGGGTGGCAGAGAACTCCGGAGTGGCAGAGGTCGGTTTGGCGGAGGACTCGGGCCTGTCAGAGAACTCCGGAGTCGCAGATGACCTGGACTGCGCGGCCGAGTCCGGCGCCGCAAAGGGTTCCGTCGTCCCATACTTCGCCTGCAGAAGCCTCAAGCGTCTCTGCGCGCGCGTCATCGCCGGCGGTTCAGGCGTGGCGTCAGTCACGTGCGGCATCCTCCCATCACCCGCCGGCGAACGGGGGAAGTACCTCGAGGATGGCCCCTTCGGTCAACGGCTCGGAAGCGGTCACCGCACGCCCGTCCAGCAGGATCGTGGACACGTCGAGGACGACCGAGAGGCCGGTATGCGCGGCCGCAGCCGCCGCCAGCACGTCGCCGACATTCACGCTGCCGACATTCTCGCTGCCGATCTGGGCACCGCCGACCTGGACGCCGACATTGACGCCGGCGTGGACGTCGAGACGCTCGCTATCGCACCCGGCCACCGCGCGCGCCGAGGCCCAGTAGCGGACCGTGACGTTCACGCTGGTGAGGGCGGTGCCCGAGGGCCGACTCGTCATACCGGGATCTCCTGCACGTTTGAGGGTCTCACGAGGCGAACTCACACCCCAAACGGCTCGGCACTGTCCTATTGTGCCAAGGGTGGCCCACCTGTTGTTGCTGACCAACGCCTTGGCACCCAGTGTCGAGGTGCTGCCGGCGCTGGCCCTGCTCAGCCACCAGGTGCGCATCCTGCCCGCCGAGCCCGCCGCCCTCGTTGGCAGCCCGCCCGCCGACGTCATCCTGGTGGACGCGCGTCGCGAGCTGGCCGCGGCCAAGTCCCTGTGCCGGATGCTGCGCGCCACCGGCGTATCCGTGCCGCTGCTGGCGATCCTGACCGAAGGCGGGCTGGCCGGACTGACCGCCGAGTGGGGGGTCGACGACGTCCTGCTGGACTCCGCCGGGCCCGCGGAGGTCGAGGCGCGGCTGCGGCTGGCCATCGGATCGCTCGCCCTGTCCGCCGACGACGACCAGGTCAGCGGAAAGATCACCGCCGGCGAGCTGGTCATCGACGAGGCCAGCTATTCGGCGCGGATCGGCGGACGACTGCTCGACCTGACTTATAAGGAGTTCGAGCTGATCAAGCACCTCGCGCAGCACCCCGGCCGGGTCTTCACCCGGGCTCAGCTGCTACAGGAGGTGTGGGGATACGACTACTTCGGCGGCACGCGCACGGTCGACGTCCATGTGCGACGGCTGCGGGCCAAGCTGGGACTCGAGTACGACGTGCTGATCGGGACCGTGCGCAACGTCGGATACCGGTTCGTGCCCGACGCCGAGCCGCGAATCCAGGGCGAGGCAACGCAGGACGAGACGGAAAAGCTCGCCGACGCCTGACGCCTGACGTCTGACGCCCCTTGCTCACTCCAGGCCGGTTTGCTCAGTTCAGACCGCTTGCTGGGCCGAAATCGGGGTCCGGAAGCGGTTTGAACTGAGCAAAGTCGGGGTGCTTGCGTGCGGCTCGACGAAAACGGCCGGGCCCCCACGATGGGGTGCCCGGCCGACTTTCGTTGCGGCAGCTGGTTGCTACTACTGGGTGATGCGGTTCCCGACCGGTGCCGGGGCGTAGGGCTTGGCCGCGGTGAACTGTTCCATGTACTTCGCGAAGCCGTCGATGTCGAGGCCTCCGAAGTACCTGGGTGTGCCGTTCCTGAACGCCGTGAAGTTGTCCCCACCCTCAGCGAGGAAGTTGTTCGTCACGATGCGGTACACCGTGGCGTCGTTCACGTCCACATAGGTGTTGGTGACTGGATCCTTGATGGTGAGCGGGTCGATGACCCGTGCGAGGCCAGAGCCCGTCACCGTGTAGTGCAGGCCTGCACTGACCTGCAGGAACTTGACGGACAAGGCGTTGCCGCCCGACCACTGCTGAGCCAACAGGCTCCTGATCTCCGCGCCGGTCATGTCCATCGAGACCAGGTAGTTGTTGAACGGCTGGACATTGAACGCCTCTTCGTAGCGGACGATGCCATCCGTGGCCTCCAGCGGGTTAGCGGGATCCTGCCCCACGGTCCTGGCGAAGAGCAGGTCGGTGCGGATGCCGCCCGGGTTCATGAACGCGACGACCGGGACCTTGCTATCGGTGATCACTGACGGGTCGTTGACCTGCGCGTCTGCGATGAAGTCACCGAGGGTGGACTCGGCAACTGAGGACCGGGTGAGGGTCGCCGAGCTCTCTGTTGGCAACCGGCGCGATCAGGGTCTTGTAGGTGTTGATGATCGAGGTCTCGTCGACTGCCTTGGGCACCTTGCGGGTCACGATCATGTTGCTGCCCGTGACCGACGCGCGCACGATGTCCTGGGTCTGGCGGTCGAACGTCAAGTTGGTCTCGGTGAAGAGCCGGCCGAAGGACGAGGCCGACGTGACCAGTCGCGGCTGGCCATCCCGGTCGGGCACGTTGCAGACGTACGGCTGGTGGGTGTGACCCGAGATGATCAGGTCGATCTGGGGATCGAGGTCGGCCGCGATCGGCAGGATGGGCGAGCCTGCCTGGATGGTGCCGCCGCCACCACAGGTGTAGTCGTAGGTGGGGTTCACGTTGTAGGACGTGTTGTTGGGCCCGGACACCTTCTGCGGGGCTGGTGTGCCGCCTTGGTGGATCAGCACGACGATCGCCTTGACACCCTGCTCACGCAACACGGGCACGAGGGCGTTGGCCGTCACGACCTCGTCGGTGAACTCGAGGCCGGCGACGCCCGCAGCCGTCACGATGGTCGGGGTCCCCTTCAGCGTCATGCCGATGAAACCGATCTTGGCGCCGTTGAAGTTCTTGATCCAGTAGGACGGAAGGATCGTCTTGCCGTTGCTGGCGTACTTGACGTTGGCCGCGAGCATCTGGAAGTTCGCACCCGAGAAGCCGGCTGGCGTGGCGCAGGAGTTCTGGTTGTTCAGGCCGTCGCCGTCGTCCAGGCAGCCACCGTTCTGCATCCGCTGGAGCTCCAGGTAGCCCTCGTCGAACTCGTGGTTGCCGACCGCGGTGGCCTCGAGGCCGAGAGCGTTCATCGCCTCGATCGTGGGCTCGTCGTGGAATGCGGCGGACAGCAGCGGCGAGGCGCCGATGATGTCACCGGCCGCGACCGTGACGCTGTTGGCGTGTCCGGCGCGCGCGTTGCGCAGATGGGTGGCGAGGTACTCCACGCCTCCAGCGACATCGACGTCCTTGCCATCCACGACCTCCACGAGGTTCACGTCGACGGGCTTGTTCGCGGCTGCGTCCCACCTGTGACCGATGGTCACCCTGGCGCTGGACCCGCTGGGGGCCTCAAGGTTTCCGTGGAAGTCGTTGAACGACAGGATCTGGATGTCCAACGTGGAGCCCTTGGGGCCGGCCATGCTGGGGCTGCTCGAGCCGGCGATACCGACACCGGCCGCCATGGCCACCGCGAGTACGCCGACAAGTCGACGGGAACGTACGAAAGACATATGGGGCTCCTGCTCCTCCGTTGTGACTGAGCCGGAACTGCCAAGCGGGGTCCCGGGTACGTGGGGCAGGCTATTGGGCCGGGGCGAACCTGGGAAGAGCCACACGTCCCGGGACCCGGTGGTGGAGAATGCGGCCATGCAGGTGAGGAACGTGAACCGGCTCGATACCGAGCAGCTGTCAGCGCTGGCCGCCCTGATCGAGGCGGCGACGCAGGTGGACGATGTGGCGCCGCTGTCCGAACAGGTCCTGCTGGATGCCCGGGACGGCCTCCCCGGCTGGATCACCACAACGCCCCCAGCACACTTCCTCGCGTATGACGGCACGCACCTCGCGGGCTACGCCCACCTCGAGCGGGAGCCGGCCGGGACGACGACAGCTGCCCAGACGACGGGCAGGGTCGCCACCGCTGAGGTGGTGGTGGACCCCCGGTATCGGCGGCACGGCATCGGGACCGCACTGTTCCGCGCCCTCGAGGACGCGCTGCAAGAAGGGACCCTGCAAATCTGGTCGCACGGCCATCTCGGGGTCGCGCGTTTCTTTGCCGCCCGCGAGGAAGCTGCGAGCGTGCGCACCCTCTGGACCATGCGCCGGTCACTGGGAGCCGACGCCCAGCCCCTACCGACGTTCGAGCTGCCGCAGGAGTTCAGGACCCGGCACTTTGTCGTCGGCCAGGACGAGGATGCGTGGCTGCAGGTCAACGAGAGGGCCTTCGTCCACCACCCCGAGCAGGGCCAGATGACCCGGGTCAATCTCGACCGACGGATTGCCGAATCGTGGTTCGACGCAACAGGATTCATCCTCATTGAGGACATCCGGGGCCCGGTGCCAGTGCTCGCCGCGTCACACTGGACGAAGGTCGTCCCACCCAGGGACCCGCAGGCGATCCCCACGGAGGGCGAGGTCTACGTGGTCGCCGTCGACCCGGCATACCACGGGATGGGGCTGGGGCAGATGGTCACCGTGCTGGGCTTGGGCTACTTGGCCGAGCGCGGTCTGAGCGAGGCGTTTCTCTTCGTCGAGGGCGACAACACCAGGGCAATCTCGGTCTACTCCCAGCTGGGCTTCACCCGCACGGGCATGGACGTGATGTATTCGCGCTACGTTCAGCCGCCAGTGCGACGATAGAGGGCATGAGCGTGCAAAAAGCCGGGACCTCGCCCGCCCGCGAGAAGCCCGACCCTGCGGTGTCCAAGGTGTCCAAGGTGTCCAAGGTGTCCGAGGTGTCCGAGCCGCCCGAAACCGAGCTGGGCTCCCTCACCAGCGCGCCCCCACGTGCCTCGAACGGCCGCTTCGTCCGTGTCGTCTCCGAATCTGACGCGCCGGTCGACCCGGACGCGCTGCCCGAGGACCGCTTCCTCGACCGTGAGGTCTCCTGGCTGCAGTTCAACGAACGCGTCCTGCAGCTTGCCGCCGACGACTCGGTGCCGATGCTGGAGCGGGCCCGCTACCTCGCGATCTTCGCCAGCAACCTCGACGAGTTCTTCATGGTCCGGGTGGCCGGGCTCAAGCGCCGTATCGCGACCGGGCTGGCCATGCGCTCCGCCTCGGGCCTGGAACCGCGTGAGGTTCTGGACGAGATCTCGCGGGTCGCCCACGATCTGATGGCGAAGCATGCGCGCGTGTTCGAGGACCAGGTCCGCCCAGCGCTGGTCAGCGAGGGCATCGCCATCGTGCGGTGGGAGGAGCTCAGCGCCGGCGAGCAGGACGGGCTGCACTGGATGTTCCGGGACCAGATCTTCCCGGTGCTCACGCCCCTGGCCGTCGACCCGGCCCACCCGTTCCCCTATATCTCCGGGCTCTCGCTCAACCTCGCCGTCCTGCTGATCAACCCCAAGACCAACATCGAGCACTTCGCCCGCGTCAAGGTGCCACCGCTGCTGCCCCGCTTCGTGCAGGTCCCGCAGCTCGACTCGCAACCGTCCCACCAGTACTACGCACGTTTCGTCCCCCTCGAGGACATCATCGCCGCGCACCTGGACCAGCTGTTCCCGGGCATGCAGGTCAGCGAGCACTTCACCTTCCGGGTGACCCGCAACGAGGACGTCGAGGTCGAGGAGGACGACGCCGAGAACCTGCTCACCGCCCTGGAGAAGGAGCTCACCCGGCGTCGCTTCGGCCCGCCCGTGCGGCTCGAGATCGCCGAGGACATGGACGACCACGTCATGGACCTGCTGGGTCGCGAGCTGGGGGTGGAGCCCGACGAGGTCTATCGCCTGCCGGCGCCGCTGGACCTGCGCGGGCTCAACGTCCTGGCCGACCTTGAACGCTCCGGGCTGCGGTTCCCCACGTTCCTGCCCAAGACCCACCCCGACCTGGCCGCGGTCGAGAGCTCGCAACCCAGCGACATCCTGGCCTCGATGCGCAACAAGGACATCCTGCTCCAGCACCCCTACGACTCGTTCTCGACCTCGGTGCAGGCTTTCATCGAGCAGGCCGCAGCCGACCCGCGGGTGCTCGCCATCAAGCAGACCCTCTATCGCACCAGCGGCGACTCCCCCATCGTCGACTCCCTGATCGACGCCGCGGAGGCCGGCAAACAGGTGCTCGCCGTGGTCGAGCTCAAGGCGCGGTTCGACGAGCAGGCCAACATCTCCTGGGCCCGCAAGCTCGAGCATGCCGGCGTGCACGTGGTCTATGGCGTCATCGGGCTCAAGACCCACGCCAAGCTCTCGCTGGTCGTCCGCCAGGAGTCCGAGGGACTTCGCCGCTACTGCCACGTCGGCACCGGCAACTACAACCCCAAAACCGCTCGCCTGTATGAGGATGTGGGCCTGCTCACCTGCGACCCGCAGGTCGGCGAGGACCTGACGCGGCTGTTCAACCAGCTGTCCGGGTGGGCCCCGCGCAGCAAGTTCAAGCGCCTCCTGGTGGCGCCGCGCTCGGTGCGCTCGGGCCTGATCGACCTGATCGACGCCGAGATCGCCCACGCGGGTTCCGGCGTCGGCGGCTACATCGGCCTGAAGGTGAACGCCATCGTCGACAACCAGCTGATCGATGCGCTGTATCGCGCGTCCCGCGCCGGCGTCGAGGTGGACCTGTGGGTACGCGGCATCTGCGCGGTGCGCCCCGGCGTCAAAGGGCTGTCGGAGACGATCCGGGTGCGTTCGATCCTGGGCCGGTTCCTGGAGCACTCGAGGATCTTCACCTTCGGCGGCGGCGGCGAACCGATCGTCTACATCGGCAGCGCTGACCTGATGCACCGCAACCTCGACCGCCGCGTCGAGGCCCTGCTCCAGCTCTCCGACCCAGGGCACATCGAGAGCATGCAAGCCCTGATGGCCATGGGGATGAGCGATGACGTATCGAGCTGGCACCTCAGCAGCGACGGCCGCTGGACCCGACACCACCAGGACGCCGAGGGCAACGACCTGATCGAGCTGCAGAGCGCCCTGATCGAGAGCAACGCCCGACGCCGACGCAAGGCCCGGCGACGGTGATCCAAGCCGCTGGGGCGCTGCCATGGCGTCACCGTCGCGGCCGGCTTGAGGTCGTCATGGTCCACCGGCCCCGTTATGACGACTGGTCCTGGGCCAAGGGCAAACTCGATCCGGGCGAGGAGTGGCCCGTCGCCGCGGCGCGCGAGGTCTTCGAGGAGACCGGGCTCCACGTCCGCCTGGGCCGTCCGCTCCCCACCTCGCGCTACGACGTCGTCGAGGGCGGTCGCGCGGATGACAGCGCGGATGACAGCGCGGTCGACAGCGCGGACGACAGCGCGGACGACAGCGGCCAGCCGGCGCCCAAAGAGGTGCGCTACTGGGCGGCTGAGGTCGTGGGCGGGGACGGAGCACTGGTCAACGAGATCGACGAGGTCGCCTGGCTCGATGTCGACGACGCCACCACCCGACTCACCTACGACCGTGACCGCGACCAGCTCCAGGCGTTGGTGCAGGCAGACCGCGACGGCACCCTCACGACCTGGCCGCTGGTCATCCTCCGCCATGCCCATGCATTTGCGCGATCGACCTGGACGCAGGCAGATCCATTGCGGCCGTTGGATGCCCGCGGCCGAGAGCGTGCCGAGGCCCTGGTCCCGCTCTTGACGTCATACGGCGTGATCCGCGTGGTCACCTCCCCTGCTGCGCGTTGCCTCGACTCCGTCCTGCCGTATGCCGCCGCGGCCGGGCTGAAGATCCGGCTCAAGCCCGGGCTGTCGGAGGAGAGCTTCGAGAGGCGTCCCGACCACGCCCCGGGCCACCTCACCAAGCTGCTGGCCCGGGGCAGCGCGGCCGTCGTCTCCACGCACGGGCCGGTCCTGCCCCGCCTGCTCGAACAGCTGGCCGGCATCGCAGACGCCAGTGCTTCCGGTGCTTCCGGCGCGGACTCGGCTGAGGGCACGCTGTTGGACGCCGTCGAGCGCGGTATGGGCAAGGGCGAGGCGCTCGTGGCCCACGTGGTCGGCAGCGGAGACAAGGCCCGCGTCGTCGACGTCGAGCTCTATCCCGCGCCCTGACCTCCAAGGCCTTTGCTCAGTTCAGGCCGGTTTCTGGGCCGAATTTGCCGTCCCCGAGCGGCCTCAACTGAGCAAACCGGCCTCAACTGAGCAAAGGTTGGGGGCTCGTTCATCTTCCGTTCACCTTTCACCGGGGTGTGCGCCATACGGCTTCCGTAGCGTCGAACCCAACGGGCACCAAGGCCCGCCGTATTGACCCCTGCTGTGGAGAGGCCCAAAAACCTTGAAGACCCAGTCCCGTCAACGGTTCGCCAGCATCACGGGCGTTGCCCTGGTCGGCGTGCTCGCCCTATCTGCCTGCGGCTCAGACAACAACGCTGCCGCCCCGGGCAACGGCGCCGCAAACGCAGCCGACTGCCCCACCGGCACGCTGAACGGCGAGGGCTCATCGGCCCAGAAGAACGCCATCGAGCAGGCCATCAGCGACTTCCAGGCGACGTGCTCGGGCGCCACCATCAACTACAACCCGACCGGTTCAGGCGCTGGCATCAAGCAGTTCATCGCCGGCCAGGTCAACTTCGCCGGCTCCGACTCGGCACTGAAGGACGTGGCGAAAGCCGGCTCGCCCAGCATCGAGCAGGCCGACGCTGACAAGACCTGCGGATCTCCCGCGTGGAACCTGCCCATGGTGACCGGTCCCATCGCCGTCGCCTACAACGTCAAGGGCGTCGACAAGCTGATCATGACCCCTTCCGTGACCGCCAAGATCTTCAACGGCGTCATCACCACGTGGAACGACCCGGCGATCGCCGCGATCAACCCCGGCGCCACCCTCCCGGCTGAGGCCATCAAGGTCTTCTTCCGCTCGGACGAGTCCGGCACGACCGAGAACTTCACCAAGTACCTGCACGCCGCTGCCGCCGCCGACTGGGCCGCAGACCCGGCCAAGAAGTGGTCCGGCAAGGGTGAGGGCAAGGAGAAGTCCGCCGGAGTTGCCAACGCCGTGAAGTCCACCGAAGGCGGCATCACGTACGCCGAGTGGTCCTACGCCAAGGACAACAAGCTCGGCATCGCCCAGATCGACAACGGGGCCGGCCCGGTCGAGCTGACCGGAGAAGCGGTCGGCAAGGCCGTCGCCGTCGCCACCCAGAGCGGTACCGGCAACAACATCAAGCTGCAGCTGGACTACGCGACCAAGGAGGCCGGGGCATACCCGATCCTGCTGGTCACCTACGAGATCGTCTGCTCCAAGGCCAAGGACCCGGCCAAGGCCACCCTCGTCAAGGCGTTCCTGAAGTCCTTCGCCGCCGCTGACGAGCAGGCCAAGCTGCAGGCGATCGGCTACGCGCCGCTCCCCAGCGCAGTGCAGACCAAGGTAGCCTCAGCAATCGAGGCCCTCTCCTAGTCGTACTACAGACAGGCTCTTACTGACGTGCCGAGCAACACCGGTGTCTCTGCAGTCGACGAGATCCCTACCCCGGCAGGACGCGGTCCGACCATGACGGACCGCGTCCCTGCCGGTACGGGACGGCTCGGCGACCGCATCTTCGGTGGCACGGCCAAAGGCGCCGGCCTGCTCGTCATCGCGATCGTGACGCTGATCGCCGGATTCTTGGTGTCCCAGGCCCTGCCCGCCCTGGCCAAGGACAAGGCCAACTTCCTGACCTCCACGCAGTGGAACGTCGACGGCACCCCGCTGCAGTTCGGCATCGCCAACCTGCTCTGGGTGACCGTGCTGTCCTCTGTGATCGCGATGCTGATCGCCGTCCCGTTCGGGGTCGGTGTCGCCCTGTTCATCACGCAGTACGCGCCGGCCTGGCTCAGCCGAACGGCCGCAACCCTGGTCGACCTGCTCGCCGCCGTGCCCTCGATCGTCTACGGGCTGTGGGGGTTGCAGGTGTTCGGGCCGCACATGAGCGGCATACAGGACTTCCTGGTGACCTACCTCGGGTGGTTCCCCCTGTTCTCGCGCAGCGGCATCGGTGCGGCGAGCACGATCCTCACGGTGGGGGTGGTGCTCTCGATCATGGTGCTGCCCATCATCACGGCGCTGTCACGCGAGGTGTTCGCCCAGACCCCTGTGGCGAACAAGGACGCCGCGCTGGCCCTGGGCGCGACCCGGTGGGAGATGATCCGCACCGCGGTCCTGCCCTTCGGCAAGCCGGGGGTCATCAGCGCCTCGATGCTCGGGCTGGGCCGTGCGCTCGGCGAGACCGTCGCCGTCATGATCATCCTGTCGGCGCTGGCCGACGGCACAGCCTGGTCCTGGTCGGTTTTCCACGGTGGTGAGACCTTCGCCTCCAAGATCGCCAACAACGCCGCCGAGTTCGACTCCCCGCAGAAGGCCGGCGCGTTCCTGGCCGCCGGGCTGGTGCTGTTCCTGCTCACCTTCGTCGTCAACTCGATCGCGCGCATCGTGATCAACCGCAGCAAGGCGTTCAGCGAATGACCACCATCGACCTCGCCTCGGACGCTCGACCGAACGCCGGACGCCCCGACGCTCCCGGCCCCAATCTGGGTCTCGGCCTGGAACACAGGTCCCGCGGACGGGCCGTGCGCAACCAGCTGGCCCGCATCGTCATGTGGACGGCCTTCGCGATCGCCATGGTGCCCCTCGCCTGGATCCTGTGGAGCGTCATCAGCAAGGGCGGCGCCATGCTGCTCGACAGCCACTGGTGGACCAACTCCCAGCGCGGCATCACCAACCGGGTCGTCGGCGGCGGCGCGGTGCACGCGATCCAAGGCACGTTGATGCAGGGTCTGGTGACGGCCGTGATCGCCGTGCCGATCGGGGTGATGACGGCCATCTACCTGGTCGAGTACGGCCGTGGTCGGCTCGCCACCGCCGTCAGCTTCATGGTCGACATCCTCACGGGTATCCCGTCCATCGTCGCCGCGCTGTTCATCTACGCCCTCTGGGTCACCACCTTCGGATTCCAGCGCGTGGCCTTCGCCGTAGTTCTGGCGTTGGTGCTGCTCATGATCCCGGTCGTCGTGCGCTCGACCGAGGAGATGCTCAAGCTTGTGCCCAACGAGCTGCGCGAGGGCGCCTTTGCCCTCGGCGTGCCCAGGTGGAAAACGGTCGTCCGGGTCGTCCTGCCGACCGCGTTCTCCGGAATCATCACCGGCGTCCTGCTCGGCCTGGCCCGGGTCATGGGAGAGACGGCACCGCTGTTGATCCTGGGGCCCTACACCAAGAACATCGCGACCAACCTGTTCGGCGGACTCATGCCGACCCTGCCCACGATGATCAACCAGGACCGCACGGAGGTTTTGCAGCCTGCCGTCGACCGGGTGTGGGGGGCGGCGGCAACTCTGATCCTGCTCATCCTGATCCTGAACCTCGCCGGGCGCCTCATCGCCCACTTCGGACGGCCCAAGACCTGACCCGGCACCTTGCATTGCTTCCAGACACGAAGCCTCCCGACACCGAAGGACGAAAACGCCTCATGGCAAAGAGAATCGACGTCAAGAACCTGAACGCCTACTACGGCACCTTCAGGGCAGTCGAGGATGTCACGATGACGATCGAGCCGCGTTCAGTCACAGCGCTGATCGGCCCTTCCGGCTGCGGGAAGTCGACATTCATCCGGACGCTGAACCGTATGCACGAGGTCATCCCCGGCGCCCGGGTCGAAGGGTCGGTACACCTCGACGACGCCGACATCTATGCCGCGAACGTTGACCCGGTGGGCGTCCGGCGAACCGTCGGCATGGTGTTCCAGCGGCCGAACCCGTTCCCGACGATGTCGATCGCGGACAACGTGGTGGCGGGGTTGAGGCTCAACGGTCTGAAGAACAAGACGGTCCTCGCCGAGGCCGTCGAAGCGTCGCTGCGCGCCGCGAACCTGTGGAACGAGGTCAAGGACCGGCTGAACAAGCCTGGCGCCGGCCTCTCGGGTGGCCAGCAGCAGAGGCTGTGTATCGCCAGGGCGATCGCGGTCGAGCCCCAGGTGCTCCTGATGGACGAGCCATGCTCGGCGCTGGACCCGATCTCGACACTGGCGATCGAGGACCTGATCACCGAACTGAAGAGCAGATACACGATCGTGATCGTGACGCACAACATGCAGCAGGCTGCCCGGGTGTCGGACCGGACCGGGTTCTTCAACCTCGTCGAGACCGGCCAGCCGGGGCGACTGATCGAGATGGATGACACGCACAAGATCTTCAGCAACCCGTCGATTCGCGCCACGGAGGACTACATCTCCGGTCGTTTCGGCTGACAGACCCTTTGCTCAGTTCAGGCCGGTTTGCTCAGTTCAGGCCGGTTCCGGGGGCTGAATTGGCCTCTGCGAGCGGCCTGAACTGAGTAAAGGCAGGGCGGGCGGACTTCCTACTGGAAAGGGATCGTCGCCGCGTAGACCATGGCCGCCACCAGGCCGGCGCCAGGGAACGTCAGTATCCAACCGGTGACGATGTTCTTGGCCACGCCCCAACGGACGGCGGACAGTCGCTTGGTGGCGCCGACGCCCATGATCGTGGACGTGATCGTGTGGGTCGTCGAGATCGGGGCGCCGAAGGTCAGCCCGGCGACATACAGGATCGACGCGGCCGAGGCCTCTGCGCCAAAGCCCTGGGGCGGGTCGAGGTGGATGATCTTGCGGCCGAGCGTCCGCATGATGCGCCAGCCACCGGCGTACGTGCCGGCGCTGATGACCAGAGCGGTTGAGATCTTGACCCAGTTGGGGATCGATGAGTCGTGCTGGTATCCACCCACGGTGAGGGCCAGGACGATGATCCCCATGGTCTTGCCCGCGTCCTGGAGACCGTGACCAAGGGCCATCGCGGCCGCCGAGAACGTCTGCGCGTAGCGGAACCCGCGCGAGGTACGCCCAGGATGCGCACCGCGGAAGAGCCACAGGATGAGGGTCATCACGAAGTAGCCGAGGATGAGCCCGACGACCGGCGAGAGCACCATCGGGACGACGATCTTGGTCAGTACGCCGTTCCAGAGCACCGGCGCCCCAGCTGCGAGCGCGGCGCCGCCCATACCGCCGAACAAGGCATGTGATGATGACGAGGGCAGGCCCTTCCACCAGGTCAGGAGGTTCCAGGTCGTGGCGCCGATCAGAGCCGAGCCGACGATGAGCAGGCCGACCGTGCCGGAGGGCGGGGCGATGAGGCCCTTGCCGACGGTGCCCGCGACCTTGGTGCCGATGAAGGCTCCGAGGAGGTTGAAGAACGCGGCCATCACGAGCGCGATCCGCGGCGTCAGGGCTCGGGTCGACACCGAGGTTGCGATCGCGTTGGCCGCGTCATGAAAACCGTTGGTGTAGTTGAAACCCATCGCCAACGCAATGACGACGCCGACAGGTAACCAGTCCACGAAGGTCAGGACTCCTTGACAGCGATGCTCTCGACCGTGTTGGCCACGGTCTCGAACGCGTCAGCCGCAGCCTCGAGCTCGTCGATGACCTCTTTCAGCTTGAGCACGGTGATCGCATCCTGGGCGTCGTTGAACAGCTCGGCCACCAGTTTCCGATAGATCTGGTCGGCCTGGTTCTCGAGGCGGTTGATCTCGATCCAGTACTCCTCGAGGTCGTGCATCGAACGCAGCCTGGGCATGGCCTCGGCGGTCAGCTCTGCCATCCGGACCAAGACCTCGACCTGCGCCGCGATCCCGTCGGGCAGGTCGCCGATGCGGTACAGGACGATCAGGTCGGCCGCGGCCTCCATCAGGTCCATGCAGTCGTCAAGGTTGGACGCGAGACCGTAGATGTCCTCGCGGTCGAAGGGGGTGATGAACGAGCTGTTCACCTTGCGCATGATCACGTGGGTGGACTCGTCAGCGGCGTGCTCGATGTCTCGCATCCGGCCAGCCGAGGCTTCACGCTCGGAGCGTTCGACGCCCAACAACTTGGTCAGTTCCTTGGAACCTTCAACGAGGTGCTGAGCGGACGTCGCGAACAGCTCGTAGAAGCTGCTGTCCTTGGGAGTGAGGCGAAAACGCATCAAAGGCTCCGGTCATCGGAAATGTGGCCGTGCACGATGATATGGCCCCCAGGGCCGAACCTCACCACCGCCCGCCTGTCACGACGACACCAGGCCGATGGGCCTAGGGCGTGTCTGCTAACTAATCGTGGTCTGACCGCCGAGCATGGGGTCATGTTGCGCACCGATGTGGTCTCTGATGAGTTGTGGGCTGTCCTTGAGAGTGTTCTTCCGGCGGATGCGGG
>JABBOX010000236.1 GCA_012927555.1 Phycicoccus sp. | reverse complement strand
GACCAGATCGCCTGGCTGATGGCCGCGCCGAGGAAGGCAGCGCCGAGTCCGGCCACGATGCTGGCCACGACGTTGGCTGCGGCGAAGAGCCGGGCGTCGTCATCGAGCAGGCGCAGCGTCTCGTAGGAGAACGTTGAGTAGGTGGTCAGCGCACCGCAGAACCCGGTGCCCAGGGCCAGCTGGACCTGCGGGGATGCACCGCCAGCCGCAACGGCTCCGGCGATGATGCCCAGCATCAGCGATCCGAACACGTTCACGGTGAAGGTGCCCCACGGGAAGACCGTGTCGTAGCGGGTCTGGATCGCCCGGTCGCTCAGATACCGCAGCGGCGCCCCGACGGCCGCGCCAGCGATGACCAGGAGAAGGTTCACCGGTCGGGGGCGGGGATGTCGAGGGGGGCGTGTCCGCCGCCGGTTCCGTCGGGGTTCTTGCCGACGTAGCGGATCACCTCACAGTCGTCGAGGATGACCAGTCCCTCGCTCACAAGCTCGTCGAGCTGGGGCAGGAATTCGCGGATGCGGTCGTGGCTGTCGACGATGACGATGACCGCGGGTAGGTCCTCGGACAGGCTCAGGATCCGCGAGGTGTGGATCCGGCTGGTGGCGCCGAAGCCTTCGACGCCGTGAAGGACCGTTGCCCCCGCCAGACCGGCGGCGTGGGCGCGGTGGACGATCTCGGTGAACAGCGGCTTGTGGTGCCAGTGGTCGGAATCTCCGACGATGATCGTGAGCCGTTGGGCGGTGCCGGTGAGTCTCATTGGATCCTCCAGTTGACCAAGCGTCGTGTTGCGGTTGCTGACACCCATACGGCCAGGAGCGCGCCCACAGGGGTCAGGAAGAGGTAGAACAGCGCGATGTCCACGTGGGCACCGGCAACGAGCCGTTGTATATCGACCGTGTAGGTGGAGAACGTGGTGAAACCACCCAGGACCCCGGTCCCCAGGAACGGGCGGATCAGACGCTGCCTGCTCCACACCTCGGTGATCAGAACCATCAGGACGCCGATCAGCGCGCAACCGAGAACATTGATCCCCAGTGTGCTGGCCGGGAAGGCCTCCGCAGCCGTCGGCCAGCCCTGCCCGATCAGGTACCGCGCGGCCGCCCCGGTCGCGCCACCGGCGGCGATGGTGGCCAGCATGGTGGCTTCGTCGCGTCTGTGACGGGCCGGTCTGGCTCGCCGCAGGTCGATGTCAGGGTCGACGGGTTCGCCGGCCGAGGCGCGTGTGTTGTCCATGGGCTGTTCGTCGGGCACCGGCGCGACCTCCCTACCTGGACGGGCCCGCAGGCCAAAGGGCACCACGAGGTCTTCAGGTAGGGACTGTTGGTCACCCACGCGGAGTGACGGTTCGGGTACGGCGAGCCCCACCGCCGGTTCTACGCGCCGCAGTTTACACACGGGTGGCGTGCGGGCGACATCACGTTCTTGGACCGGTTGCGCGGAGTGACGCAGATGGGCCTGAGCGGAGCTTTTCGCCGAGCAGACCAAGTCGCAGTTCTAACCTTCCCGCCTTATGCCAGGGCCTACTCAGGCGAATGCTTCATCGGTGCTCGCGAAATGGCACGACGAGCACCGGGCAGTGGGCCTGCTCCGTGAGCCGGCGTGATACCGAGCCAGTCATCAGTCGGTGAAGCCCGGCTCCGCGGCCGCCGTGGTGAGTGCCGACGATCACCATGAGGGCCTCACGGGCGTCAGCCAGCTGGCAAAGGAGCTGAGCCGGATCCCCGCGCCATTCGTGGTAGGTCCACCCCGTCGAGTGGAACTGCAGCGCGACCTCGATGGCCTCCCGTTCGGCCGCAAGGGCCAGACTCCCCTTCTCCTCCCAATCAGCCCCGTCAGGGTCGATGGGGTAGTCCGTCATGGCGATCGCATGCACCACGTGAAGCTGGGCCTGAAGACGTCGAGCAAGGTCTGCTGCCACAGTCAAAGCGTTTTGGCTTGCCGGGCTCGCGTCGTATCCGAGAACGAGATGAACGGTGCCTGCCCCCGCAGTCACGCCGGAATCGGATGCACGAAAGTGAGTGGTGACACGATCGTCCTCGTCACTCACGGGGCGCCTCGACTGTCCTCATTCGAAATCGAGTTGGGCTTCTCATCACAGAATGCCACGACTGACCCACCTGAGGCGCCGCACCTGTTCCTGGTCAAGGGGCCGCACAAGGTCGAACCCCCTGTGGAGGACTTCAGTCGGTACGGGTCGGACGAGCGCCTCGGGCATCACCCGCAAAGCTTCGCTGAACTATCGCGCATCACCTGGCTGACGACTGTCGCGCACCAACCGCCGGAGGACTGGTGTTTCACGCCGTTGCACTCTGTGCCCTGCCGAATTGGCCTCTATGAGATCAAGGCGCCGCTGCGCGGCGCTCCGACACCTGCGGGCGGCGCTACCGCGCCGTCCTCGGTGGCGCCTGTCGGACGCAGAACCCTCCATCGCCCAAGCAACTGGTGAAGAAGCAAAGGCCCGCCGAAGCGGGCCCTGCGCCCAGCCACGCGAGGCAACTGGGGGGATGCGAAAGAAGTATCCCACGGCCAACCTGTGCACAAGTCTGCGCTCCCTGGGTGCGCGGCGCCGGCTGGGCTTGCAGGCGCTGGGGACGAGGGGGAGGGGTCGGCGTAGCCGCCCTCCGCACGGCCCCCAGGCCCTCTACTCTCACGCGGTTCAGCACTACGACCCGCACGGTCTCCATGCCCAAGCACTCAACCGGAATGGCGCTGCTTGTCTTCAGAGCGCTGGGCTACGACCAGCCGGGAGACTCTCGCGTTCACCGTGTCGCCCAGGACTGCGGGCCACTCGTGTTCAGCGGATCTGAGAACTGAGTGACTAACTGAGTGACAACCGATCCGGATCGTCATGGATTCGGACGGACCAACGCGGAGCACTCCAGCACGCTGGGTGATATTTCCAAGCGCGAACCGGGCCATCCACGACGCTTCGGGACGAAGAGGCCACAGGTTCAAATCCTGTCACCCCGACCAGCTTGATTTCAGGTCATGGCCCCAGGTGAGTGTCCCCCACCGAAGTCGGTGAGGGTCTCTCTCTGACTGTTCGGATCCAGTCTCACAACGAGCACCGTCCTGTAGTCGTTGGCGCTCGGTCAGCGGCAGATGGCTCATTGCCCTGGCAAACTACCCAAGAGAACCCGTAATCTACATAAGATGATCATGGGTTAGCGTGTTTGGGGGTTTCCTTAGGAGGTTCTATTGCTGTCGTTCGTGGATCTCGACCGGCCGCTGGGGTTCGTACCCGGTCCGGTGGTCATGCAGCTTGCCCAGATTGACATCGGTCGCGGCCGACAGGAGCTGTTCCGCAGCCAACTGCCCGCCCTGCTCACCGAACTCGCGATCCGGGCCCGGATCGCGAGCATCACAGCGTCGTCCGCGCTTGAGGGGGTCGTGGTAGAAGACCAAGCACGCGCGGCAGCGATCATCGTGGGCAAGGCGACGACACTGCGGACCCGCAGCGAGCAGGAGCTCGCCGGCTACCGCGCAGCCTTGGACTACTTGTTCGCCCAGGACTGGCGGCCGCTGAACGTCGGCCTCTTGCTTCACCTGCACCGGAACCTGTTCGAGCAGACGAAGGTGGACGGCGGCCGGTTCAAGGACAGCGACAACCTTGTGGTCGACCGATCACCGGACGGGTCGGTCGAGGTCCGGTTCGTCCCTGTCTCGGCAGCCAGCACCGAGAACTTCACCGTTGAGCTCATCGACAGATACAAGGAAGCAATCACCGAAGGCCGGCACCACCCGGTACTTCTCGTCGGTCTGTTCGTGCTGGACTTGTTGACCATCCACCCGTTTGCAGACGGGAACGGTCGCGTCGTGCGGGCTCTGACTAACGCCCTGCTCGATGACGCCGGATACACGGTCGGCAGGTACGTCTCTATCGAGCAGCTCATGGCCGAGTCGGCGGACGGTTACTACGCGGCCCTCCTGACCTCCACCCGCGGCTGGCATGAGCAGACCAACGACCCGTGGCCCTGGTTGGCGTACTTCACCGGCGTCCTCGCGCAGGCCTACAAGAGGTTCGAGCAGCGGGCCGCATCCGACAGGTCGACGGGGACAAAGCAGGACCGAGTCCGTGAGTATGTGCTCGAGCAAGCGCCGCAGATCTTTAGGATCGCCGACGTGCGGGTCGCCCTTCCCGGGGTCAGCGATCCGACGATCCGGCTGTCGCTGGAGCAGTTGAAGAACGACGGCCGGGTGAAACCACAGGGGCGGGGCCGGTCCGCGGCGTGGGTCAAGGTCCCCGGATCCCCATGACCATGAGTACCCGTCGATCCCCTCCGAACCGGACATGCGCCGAGCTCAGGACCGCTAGGCGCGCTGTGCCTCATCAAGGCGTGCGGCGAGCTTGTCGAGCGCCATCGCCCATCCGGCGGCACCTGGGGATCCAGCGGGAACACCGGTGTGGGTCAACACCATGTTGGTGCCACCGTTGATGTCCTCGAGCTCGACACTGACTTCGGTCGTGGTCGGGTGTCCCGCGGGCATACCCATCTGCTCGGGTGACATCACGTTGCCGTGCTCGTCGGACATGGAGTCGGTGTAGACGAGGCGCTGGTTCTCGACGACCTCGAGATACTCGCCGGTGAACCACATCTGCATCGTGCCGTTCGGCGTCGTCATCTCCAAGCACAGCAGACGGGTGCCGCCGACGCGCACATCCATCGTGGCCACGGGGATGGTGGCCCCGCCCGGGCCGTACCACGCTGCGAAGTGTTCCGGCTCTGTCCACATCTTCCAGACCAGATCCGTCGGGGCCTCGAGAGTCCGCTCGATCACCATGCTCTGGCCGCCGTTGTTATCGGTCATCGTCGCTTCCTGCCTTTCGGAGTTGTTGGTGTTGTTGGAGTTGTTGGAGGTACGTGTCCATCCGGTCGAAGCTGGCCTCCCAGATGGGTCGATACTGGCGAACGGTGCCGGTCTGCGGGATAGACTTCGCTCGGTGCGCCGGGAAGTCTGGTCGGCAGTCGTTGAATACTGCCCACCCACCTGGAGTGCCCGATGACCGCTCGCACGCTCGCACAACCGTTCCCCATCGTCACCCTGGACACCGACGCGATGGATGCCGCGCAGACGATGACCAGGCTGCGCTGGCCGGGTCTCATCGTGTCCGGCGACGACGGTCGGCCCTACACCATCTTGCCCGGCTCCGAGGTTCTGCGCTTTCTCATCCCCACCTACGTGCAGGACGACCCAGGTTTGGCGCGGGCGCTGGACGAACGGGCGTCTGACGAGCTGTTCCGCAAGCTGGTGCGCAGCACCGTGCGGGACCTGCTACCCCAACCACCTGACTACGACGACCTGCCGGTCGTTGACGCCGACGCCACCAGCCTCGAGGTGGCCGCGGTGATGGCCCGTATGCGCAGCCCCTTGGTCGCCGTCGTCGACGGTGACAAGGTCGTCGGTGCGATCACGGTCAACCGTCTCCTCGCACACCTGCTGCCAGCAGCACCTGCCAGCTGATGACCTCGGTACTTGTCGTCGCGGCGTTCGCCGCCGCCTATGTCCTGATTGCCACCGAACGGATCCACCGGGTCGCCGCCGCCCTCGCCGGCGCCGCGGCCATGGTGCTCCTCGGCGTGGTCGACGCGCGGGTCGCATTCTTCAGCGAGAAGACGGGCGTCGACTGGAACGTCATCTTCCTGCTGCTGGGCATGATGGTGATCGTCAGCGTCCTGAAGCAGACCGGGGTGTTCGACTACCTGGCGATCTGGGCCGCCAAACGCACCCGCGGCCGACCGTTCGCCACCATGGTCATGCTCGTGGTCATCACCGCTGTCGCGTCGGCGCTGCTGGACAACGTGACCACCGTCCTTCTCATCGCACCGGTCACTCTGCTGATCTGCGACCGGCTCGGGCTGGCGCCGGTACCGTTCCTGATCGCCGAGGCGCTCGCCTCGAACATCGGCGGCACGGCGACCCTCATCGGGGACCCCCCGAACATCATCATCGCCAGCCGCGCCGGGCTGACGTTCAACGACTTCGCGACCAACCTCGCCCCCATCGTCATCATCTTGCTGGTGGTGTTCATCGGGCTGTGCCGGGTGCTGTTCCGGTCAGCGTTCACCTACGACCCCGAGCGGGTCGCCGCCCTGATGGCCCTCGACGAGCGCGAGGTCATCAAAGACCGCGGACTGCTCCTGCGGTCCGGGATCGTGCTGGTCGCGGTCATGATCGGGTTCGTCGCCCACTCCGCCCTACACATCGAGCCGTCGATGGTTGCCCTGCTCGGGGCCGGCGCCCTGGTCGCGCTCTCCAAGCTCGACCCGCCGGAGTTCCTCGAAGAGGTCGAGTGGCCCACCCTGGTGTTCTTCATGGGCCTGTTCGTCATGGTCGGCGCTCTCGTCGAGGTCGGCGTCATCGGCCGGCTCGGCACACTGCTCACCGACGCGGTCGGCGACCATTACCTCCTGGCGGCCTCCGCACTTCTGTGGGGTTCCGCTGCCCTGTCCGGCATCGTGGACAACATTCCCTATGTTGCGACCATGACCCCGCTCGTCCAGACCCTGGTCGACGCCGGCAACGGTGTGGGGCACGCGACAGCCCTGTGGTGGGCGCTCGCGCTCGGAGCCGACCTCGGAGGGAACGCGACCGCCGTGGGGGCCAGCGCGAACGTCGTCGTCATCGGCATCGCCGCCCGCAACGGGCACCCGATCTCCTTCTGGCAGTTCACCAAGTACGGCTCGATCGTCGCCGTCGTCACGATCGCTGTCAGCTGGCTGTACCTCTGGCTCCGTTACTACGCGCTCGGATGAGCAACGTGCAGGAGCCACGACGACTGGCTCAGGGGCTGGTGGCCAGACCGGTGCAGCGGCCTGCCTGCTGCCAGAGCCCGAGCAGCCGCGGGGCATCTGCTCCGGAAGCAACCTCTGGTATGCCGTCCCTGCCGATGAGCATCGGCGTCCAGACCGCCTTGCGCACCACGGGGCCCGGGGGCCGCTTCGCCGCGGTGGCGCGTCTGACGTCGACGGACAGGGTCAGCACCCCGGTGCGTGAGTCCGGTTCGCTGCTGCGCCACCACACGAAGTTGCCGAGGCCGTAGCCGACGTAGGCGTCTCCCAGCCAGCCGGCGCCGTTGACGCGGTGCGAGTGCCCGCCCACCACGACGTCAGCCCCGGCCGCTTCGAGGGCGGTCGCCGTCGAGGTCGACTGGCCGTCGGGGCACTTCTGGTAGTCCAGTCCCCAGTGCAGGAAGACGACCACGACGTCATGGGTCCGCTTGGCCTTCTTCACGGCGGCGACCAGTCTGGTCACCGGCGCGCTGCTGGCGATGCCGGGTGAGTCGGAGTCGGCCGACCAGTTGAGCAGCGTCATCTCGTAGATCTGCGAGGCGCTCAGTACCGCGACGCTGACGCCCTTGGCCTTCAGCGTGGCCGACGCGAACGCCTCGTCCTCGTTGGCGCCTATGCCGACGATCGGGATCGGGCTGGCCTTCTTTGCCGCGAGGGTGTCGCGCAGCCCGACCGGGCCGTAGTCGACGCCGTGGTTGTTGGCCATCGACACCGCGTCGACGCCCGCGCTGGCGAGGGTGTCCAGCGCCGTGGCCGGGGCCCGGAAGTGGAACTCCTTGCCGATCTTGGTGCCACGTGTGGTGATCGCCGTCTCGAGGTTGACCATCGAGAGGTCGGCGGCGCCGAGCGTGGAGCGCAGCCGGTCCAGGCCATGCGGGTCGCTGGCCAGCGGTCGCAGGTAGTCCTCGAAGTGCACGTCGCCGCCGAAGGCCAGGGTCAGCGTCCCCGGATCGCTCGCGACCGGGGCCGCACCAGTGACCGCGGGCTCCCGGGCCGGGCTGCTCGACACGGCGGTCGCCGGCGTGGTTCGCGGGGTGGCCTGGATGCCCGAAGTCAGGGTCGGGTGCGCTATGGCCTGCCCGCCATCGGCACACCCTGCTGCGGCCATGACCGCCATGGCCGCCGCGCCGGCCATCCATCTCGCACGCATGCGGCGGATTCTAGCCCCGGGCTAGAATCTTCTCGGAGCGCCGGGAAGTCTGGTCGGCAGTGGTTCGATGCTGCCCACCCACGGAGACCCTGATGACCGCCTGCAGGATCACACAGCCGTTCCCCATCGTCACCCTGACACCGATGTGGAGGACGTCTCGATGAGCAACGTGCCGGAGCCACGACGAGTGCTGGGCCGAGGGTCCTGGCTCGAGACGGCCCGCATCACCGACGTTCTTCGCAAGGAGGCCGTCGGCGGGGCGCTGTTGTTGGTCGCAGCGGTGGGCGCACTGGTGTGGGCGAACTCTCCATGGTCGGCCGGGTACTTCTCGTTACGTGACGCCGAGATTGGTCCGCAGGCTCTGCACCTGCGACTGACCCTGGGGGCGTGGGCTGCCGACGGGTTACTCGCGATCTTCTTCTTCGTCGCCGGGCTCGAGCTCAAGCGCGAGTTCGTCGCTGGTGACCTGCGCGACCCTGCCCGGGCCGCCGTCCCCGTCGCCGCAGCCGTCGGCGGCGTCCTCGTGCCTGCCCTGCTGTATGCCGCGGTGAACCTCGGCGGCTCCGGCGACGTCACCGGCTGGGCCATCCCGACCGCGACCGACATCGCGTTTGCCCTTGCGGTGCTGGCCATCATCGGATCCCACCTTCCCTCGGCGCTGCGCACCTTCCTGCTCACCCTGGCCGTCGTCGACGACCTGCTCGCGATCACGATCATCGCGATCTTCTACACCCGCGACCTGCAGGTCGCGCCGCTGTTGCTCGCCCTCGTCCCGCTGGCGCTGTTCACCTTTGCGGTGCAACGACGCATCCGATCCTGGTGGTTGCTGCTGCCACTCGCGGCGACGACCTGGGCGCTGGTCCATGCCTCTGGCGTCCATGCCACCGTCGCCGGCATCCTGCTCGGGTTCGCCGTGCCCGTCCTGCGCCGGTCCGCGGGCGAAGGGCCCGGGCTGGCCGAGCACTTCGAGCACCGATGGCGTCCCTTGTCAGCATCGGTCGCCGTCCCGGTGTTCGCGTTCTTCGCCGCAGGTGTCACCGTTGGCGGCGCCAGCGGGCTGAGCAGCGCGCTGCGCGACCCGGTCGCGATCGGCATCCTCGTCGGGCTCATCGTCGGCAAGCCCGTCGGCGTGCTCGGCGCAACGTGGTTGGTAGCCCGCTTCACCCGCGCCGAGCTGGACACCGACCTGGCCTGGTGGGACGTGCTGGGCCTCGCGATGCTGGCCGGCGTCGGGTTCACCGTGTCGCTGCTGATCGGCGAGCTCGCGTTCGGGCCCGGGAGCGACCGCGACAATCACGTCAAGGTCGCCGTCCTCGCCGGCTCCATCACCGCCGCCGCGCTCGCCGGCATACTCCTGCGCGCCCGAAGCAACGTCTATCAACGCCTGTTCGAGGAAGAGGCCGCCGACGCGGACCACAACGGCACCCCCAACCCGCCCGAATCGGACCGGTAGACGCAGCCGGACTGCCAAGCACGACGCTGGCTGGATGCACGGCGTCGCGGAACTGGGCACGTCGCCGGGATGACGGCGCGCCCCTGCTGGCCGAACTGGAGATCTGTCGGTCGATATAGGGCTTATGTGGTATTTGTACCGAAATTGTACCGTTCGACGGATGAATGCCCCGCCCTGGGAAGACAAGATGAACCGAACCGCGGATGGGGTGCGCCGACAGGCCCTTCCAGCAGAGTCGTGCTCAATGTTGCGCGCGGCAGGATCTATGACAGGGGTTCGGATGACTCAGACGTTGCTACAGACGGTGTTGCCCCCGACGCTGCTACAGAAGGTGCTGCGCAGGACGCCACTGGACGAAGTGGGCAAGCAGGTCGAGGGCGGCGAGCACCTCTCCCGCACGATCGGGCTGTTCCAGCTGACGATGCTCGGCGTCGGCTGCACCGTCGGCACTGGCATCTTCTTCGTCCTGACCACCGAGGTGCCGAACGTCGGACCCTCCATCGTCTTCTCGTTCGTCCTCGCCGCGATCGTGGCCGGCCTCACCGCGCTGTGCTACGCCGAGCTCGCGAGCAGCATTCCCGTTTCAGGTTCCTCGTACTCCTACGCCTACGCGACCCTGGGCGAGGGGGTCGCCATGATCGTGGCGGCCTGCCTCCTGCTGGAGTACGGCGTCTCCAGCGCGGCCGTGTCGGTCGGCTGGTCGCAGTACGTCAACCAGCTGCTGTTGAACCTGTTCGGTTTCCAGATCCCCGACGCCTTCGCCTTCTCACCGGAGGAGGGCGGCATCATCAACGTCCCGGCGATGGTTCTGGTCCTGCTGTGCATGCTGCTCCTGATCCGCGGCGCCAAGGAGTCGGCCAAGGCCAACGCCATCATGGTCGTGATCAAGCTCAGCGTGCTGGCGTTGTTCATCATCGTCGGCGTCACCGGCTGGAACGCCAACAACCTGGCCGACTTCGCCCCGTTCGGAGCCTCTGGCGTCTGGGTCGCCACGGGAGGCATCTTCTTCTCGTTCATCGGGCTCGATGCCGTCTCGACCGCGGGCGAGGAGGTCAAGGACCCGCAGCGCACGATGCCGAGGGCAATCATCCTGGGTCTGATCATCGTCTCGACCGTCTACGTGCTGGTGGCAATGGTCGCCGTGGCCGCCCAGCCGTGGAAGCAGTTCGCTGGCCAGAAGGCCGGGCTCGCCCAGATCCTGCAGAACGTCACCGGCTCGACCTGGCCCGGCACGGTCATCGCGGCCGGAGCCGTCATCTCCATCTTCAGCGTCACTCTGGTCACCCTCTACGGGCAGACGCGCATCCTGTATGCGATGTCCCGCGACGGCATGGTGCCGCCGTTGTTCCACAAGATCAGCCACAAGACCCGCACGCCGGTCAACGGCACGATCGTCGTGGCCATCGTGGTGGCCCTGCTGGCGGGCCTCATCCCGTTGTCAAAACTGGCCGACCTGACCAGCATCGGCACGCTGGCTGCCTTCTCCGTGGTCTCCGGGGCCGTGATCATCCTGCGACGCAAGGCACCTGACCTGCCCCGCGGGTTCCGCGTCCCGTTCTACCCCTGGGTGCCGATCGCCTCGATCGTCTTCTCGCTCTTCGTCGTCATCGGCCTGCCGACGATCACCTTCGTCATCTTCGCCCTGTGGGTCTCAGCGTGGATGGCCTTCTACTTCCTGTATGGGATCAAGCACTCCCGGTTGGGTCTGCCACCCGATGAGGGCTCCCCGGAGCGACAGCCCAGCTTGCGGAGATAACAGAACTCCGCGGCGCTGACAGACCTGGGTCGAGCGGTGCGCTCAGACGCCAAGCTCCACGGGTTCGACACCGAGCTCGTGGAGCAGCGTGAGCACTCGCGCGCGGATCTCGTCGCGGATCGGCCGGACGGACTCAATGCCCTGTCCGGCCGGGTCCTCGAGCTCCCAGTCCTCGTAGCGTTTGCCGGGAAAGATCGGGCAGGCGTCACCGCAGCCCATCGTGATGACGACGTCAGACGCCTGCACGGCCTGGGTCGTCAGGACCTTGGGTCGCTCGGTGCGGATGTCGATACCGAGCTCCAGCATGGCGTCGACCGCAACCGGGTTGATCTCGCCAGCGGGCATCGAGCCGGCCGAGCGCACCTCGACGGCACCGCCGGACATCGCTGACAGGAGCCCGGCCGCCATCTGGGAACGGCCGGCATTGTGGACACAGACGAACAGTGCGCTGGGTCGGTTAGCTGTCTCGGTCATCGGACTCCTAGGTTGGCGTAGACCTATTCTTACAAAGGCCCTAGCCAGCGATGCCAAGCAGATCCGGAGACCGTGCCCGTGACCACGCAGCCGAACACCCCGCGGGTTGGGGACCCCGACCAGGCAGACGCACCGATCGTTGTCCGTCTGTCGGCGATGGACCGGATGCTGCCGATGTGGATCGGCCTGGCAATGGTCCTCGGACTCATCCTGGGGCGGTTTGTGCCCGGCCTCAACGAAGCCCTGGACGCGGTCAAGGTCGGCGAGACCTCACTGCCGATCGCGCTCGGACTCCTGCTGATGATGTACCCAGTTCTGGCCAAGGTGCGCTACAACGAGATCGGCCTCATCACCGCGGATCGCCGGATGATGGCAGCGTCACTGGTGATGAACTGGGTCGTTGGCCCGCTGGTGATGTTCACCCTCGCGTGGCTGCTGCTGGCGGACCAGCCGGCATACCGAACCGGCGTCATCCTCGTCGGGCTCGCCCGCTGCATCGCGATGGTCCTGCTCTGGAACGATCTGGCGTGTGGCGACCGCGAGATGGCTGCGGTCCTGGTTGCTCTCAACGCGGTGTTCCAGGTGATCGCCTACGCAGCCCTGGGCTACTTCTACCTCCAGGTGCTGCCCGGCTGGCTGGGGCTGGAGCAGTCGACCCTTGATGTCTCCATGCTCGGCATCGCCAAGATCGTCGCGATCTTCCTCGGTATCCCGCTCGTCGCCGGATACCTCACCCGAACGCTGGGCGAACGGGCGAAGGGACGGGAGTGGTACGAAACCAAGCTCCTGCCCAGGATCAGCCCGATCGCGTTGTGGGGACTGCTGTTCACCGTGGTCGTCCTGTTCGCGTTGCAGGGCAGCACCATCACCTCCGAACCGCTGACGGTGGCACGGATCGCCCTGCCGCTGCTCTGCTACTTCTTCATCATGTGGTTCCTGGGCTTCGCCATCGGGCGCGCACTCTCCCTCACCTACCCGCGGACCACGACCCTTGCGTTCACCGCGGCCAGCAACGACTTCGAGCTCGCCATCGCCGTGGCGATCGGGGTTTTCGGCGTCACGTCCGGACAGGCTCTGGCCGGGGTTGTCGGACCGCTGATCGAGGTGCCAGTCCTCCTGGGTCTGGTCTACGTCGCCTTGTGGCTACGTCGGCGCCTGTCTTGGTCAATCGGTGTCTGACGACCGCTCGTTTGCGATCTACTGAGGGCGCGGCACCCGGCCAGGTGCTGCTATCCAGTGGACCAGGAGCCGACATGGACTTCCTCCGACCCGCCTCGTGGGCCGACGCGCTCGCCGCCAAGGCCGAGTACCCGGATGCTGTGCCGATCGCCGGGGGGACCGACGTCATGGTGGAGCTGAACTTCGATCGACGCCGCCCGAGCGCGCTCATCGACCTGACCCGCGTCCCCGACCTGAGTGAGTGGTACGAGCAGGACGGCCTCGTCCGCCTGGGTGCCGGCGTGACGTACGCGCAGCTGATCAGCGAGCTCGGCGACCAGCTGCCGGGGCTGGCCATGGCGTCCCGGACGGTCGGCTCTCCCCAGATCCGCAACCGCGGAACCGTGGGCGGCAACCTGGGAACCGCCTCGCCGGCCGGTGACGCCCACCCGGCGCTCCTCGCCGCCGGCGCCGAGGTCGAGGTCGAGTCGGTTCGAGGCCCACGCCGCATACCGGTGAGCGACTTCTACACCGGCGTGAAGCGCAACGCGTTGCAGCCCGACGAGCTCATCCGGGCGATCTGGATCGCCCCCGCGACCGGACCTCAGCAGTTCTCGAAGATCGGCGCACGCAACGCCATGGTCATCGCGGTGTGCTCCTTCGGGCTCGCACTGCACCCGGGCCAGAAGGCCGTCGGGACAGGCATCGGCTCAGCCGCGCCGACCCCGCGCGTCGCCGCCGAGGCGGGCACCTTTGTCGCGAACGCACTCGAAGAGGCAGGTCTCTGGGAGTCGCGCGGCGAGCTACCGCCTTCTCTCGCAAGGGAGTTCGGAGCGCAGGTGAGCGCGGCGGCCTCCCCCATCGACGACATCCGGGGCACCGCGGCATACCGCCTGCACTCCCTCTCAGTCATTGCCCGACGCAGTCTGGTCTGGGCCTGGAACGACTACCGGAAGGTTGCCTGAGACATGCGCATCAACACGACGGTCAACGGCGAGAAGTATCAGGTCGACGACGTCTGGGAGGGCGAGAGCCTGCTCTATGCCCTGCGCGAGCGAATGGGTCTGCCAGGGTCGAAGAACGCGTGCGAGCAGGGCGAGTGCGGCGCGTGCACCGTGTACCTCGACCACGTGCCGGTCTGCTCGTGTCTCGTGGCTGCGGGTCAGGCCGAGGGTCGCGAGATCGTGACCGTCGAGGGGCTGCGGCACGACGACGAGCTACACCCCGTGCAGCAGGCCTTCGTCGAGGCCGGCGCGATCCAGTGCGGCTTCTGCACCCCCGGGCTGGTCGTCGCCGCCCACGACCTGCTCGAGCGCAGCGAAGACCCGAGCGACCCCGAGATCCGTGAGGCGCTGGCCGGAAACCTTTGTCGTTGCACGGGATACGAGAAGATCCTCGACGCGGTGCATCTCGCCGCGGACAGGCGCTCGAACCCCGGAGCGCTCTAGCCATGGCCG
>JABBOX010000111.1 GCA_012927555.1 Phycicoccus sp. | reverse complement strand
GGCCTCCGGCACCTGGACCCAGACCATCCCCGGCCTCAACAGCGGCTCCGTCGTGAACTACTTCTTCACCTACGAAAAGAACGGGCCACAGTACGACTCGCCACACTTCACCTACACGCAGACGTAAAGGCGAAGTTCTCTGACGGTTGGCTTTCTTGAGTATCTCATCAGCGGTCTTGGTCCACGCGAAGGGGTGGCAGCGGTAATTCCAGCCGTCGACGAACGCGGGGATCTTCTTGTTGAGGTCGCGCACGAAGGTGAAGGTGCCGCGGTGGATGGCCTGGCGATCGATGATGGCGAACAATGCTTCGACAAGGCTAAGCGGCTCTTCACGGTTGGTCGTGATGGGTTGGCGTCGCGTGGACGTTGATCCTGGGCGAGGCAAATGGGTGAGTGCGTCATCGCCGATATGATCTGGTGTTTTGGAGGTGGCGTGGTGAGTCGTGGTGTGGTGTTGTCGGTGGTCGAGCGGGAGGAGATCTCCCGGGGAGTTGTGGAGGGCGACTCGGGTCGGATAATCGCTGCCCGGCTTGGTCGGCATTTTTCGGTCGTGAATCGAGAGATCTGCCGCAATGGTGGGCGGCGTGCCTATCGTGCGGTGTCGGCACAGGAGCGGGCCGGCGTGCAGGTGGCCCGGCCCAAGTTGCGCAAGGTCGAGGCGAACCCGCGCCTGGCGCACGCGGTGAGCGAGGGCCTGACCCGGCGTTGGTCGCCGCGGCAGATCGCGGCCAGACTGGTCGTGGACCACCCGGGCGACCCGGAGCTGCGAGTGAGCCACGAGGCGATCTACCAGGCGTTGTACGTGCAGGCCCGCGGTGCGCTCAAGGTCGAGCTGACCGGTGTGCTGCGCTGCGGCGGCACCCGACGGGTCAGCAGGACCGAGCGCGTCGCGATCGCCGCGAAACGGCAGGTCATCCCCAACATGGTGCTGATCAGCGACCGGCCCGCCGAGGTCGAGGACCGCGCCGTGCCCGGGCACTGGGAGGGCGACCTGATCATGGGCGCCGCCAACGCGAGTGCGATCATCACCCTGGTGGAACCCACCACCCGCTACTGCATCCTGCAGCAGGTGCCCTACGACCACACCGCACCTCGCGTGGCCCTGCTGCTGGCCAAGGCGATGGGCCGCCTGCCGGGCCTGCTGCGCCGCTCGCTGACCTGGGACCAGGGCCGGGAGATGACCCGGCACGCCGACTTCACCATCGCCACCAACATTCCCGTCTTCTTCTGCGACCCGCACTCACCCTGGCAACGCGGCACCAACGAGAACACCAACGCCCCTGCTGCGTGAATTCTTCCCTCAAGGCACCGACCTGTCCGTCCATTCTCAGACCGACCTGGACAACGTCGCCTACCTACTCAACACACGCCCCCGACAAACCCTCGAATGGCTCAAGCCCGCCGAGAAAATCGACATGCTACTCTTGAATGCACGCGACGCACTCACCGGCTTAAATCGCCCTGCCTTCACCGGTGCATCGAGGCGCAGGCGCTGGGCCGCCCAGCTGGGCTGAAGTCCAAGTTCATCAATGGCAGCACGGATCCGCGAGGCCGTGACGGCGGCATCGTCGCGGCCACTGATGACCTTCGACACAGACGCGGCGCCCGCGGCAGCGGCAGCGGGGACATCCCTCAGCGTGGGCGCGCGGTCGTGCTCCACGGGCGCCTCACGTCGCTCCGGGGCCCAGCGCGGACTCGACGCGCCACGGCCATCCGGCGCCAGAGGCCCCGGCGCTGAGCCGCCGACCTTTCCCGCGCTCCCCTCGGGTCACGACGATCGGACGACGTCCACCTGTACCCAACGATCGTCGGCGACGGTGACCGGGTGCGCGGGACCGACGAGTTCGACACTCGCCTCCGTCTCCCGGTGCTCGCACGAAGGGCCGACCCAGAGATCAACGGTTCCAGGTTCGACTATGCGCGCCAGCCTTCGGTCGCTGAAGGCGAGGCGTGTCGTCGGGACAAGGAAGCGCACGACCGCTTTTTCACTGGCTGCGAGCTCTACTCGGGCGTACCCGAGCAGCTGGGCGACCGGGCGCGTGACACTCGCCACGACATCGTGCCCGTAGAGCTGCACGACATCGGCCCCGTCGCGCTCCCCGGTGTTGGCGACGCTCACACAAACCTCGATCCACCCTGAAGTCGCTACTCGGGGCGACTCGACCCGCAGGTCGGTGTGTTCGAACGTGGTGTAGCTGAGCCCGTGTCCGAAGGGTGCCGCCGGCCGCGTGGCGAGATTGCTCACCGGTGACTCCGCGCCCAGTGGTGGGTGCAGGTATGAGTAGGGCTGAGCGCCTGCCGAGCGGGGAAGGCTCACAGGGAGTCGACCAGAGGGATTGGTACGCCCGGTGAGCACTCGAGCGATCGCCCCTGCTCCTTCCTCGCCGGGGAAGAAAGCCTGCACGACGGCGGCGCACGTGTCCATCGCCCAGTCGATCGCGTACGGACGACCCGAGAGCACGACGAGGACTGTGGGGACTCCGGTCGCTACCACCGCCTCGATCAGCGCACGCTGAACCCCGGGCAGTTCGAGATCGTCACGGTCACATCCCTCGCCCACCGTCCCGCGTCCGAAGAGTCCCGCCTGGTCTCCGACGACGACGACGGCGAGCTCACACTGCATCGCCGCCTCGACTGCCGCAGCAAACCCGGACCGCTCGGCCGAGTCGACGGCGCAGCCTTCTGCGTAGCGGAGCGCAGCGCCGGGGAGCTCCGTGGCGATCGCCTGCCGAACTGTCTGCACATCGATTCCCGTCTCGACGCCGGCATGCTGGTCGAGCACGTGATTGACAAATGAATAGGCACCGAAGAGCGCCGCGACGCGATCAGCATTGGGCCCGAGCACGGCAATCGACGAAGGCCGGCCGAGCGGCAACACCCCGCCATTCGAGAGGAGCACGATCGATTCGTCGGCGATCCGCGCTGCCAGCGCACGATGCTGGGGAGGATCGAGGTCGATCTCATCGACCTCCGGCTCGTCCAACGACATGACGAACTCGTCGTCGAGCAGCCCGAGCTCCTCCTTCTGCCTCAGAACCCGCAGCACCGCGCGGTCGACGAGCTCGATCGGGACATCTCCTGAACGCACCTTCTCAGCGAGCGGTTCGAGGAACGCGTTGCCGGTCGGAAGCTCGATGTCGACACCAGCGGTGAGCGCTTGGGCCGCCGCGTCCCCGAGATCGGCGGCAACACCGTGCATGGTCTGTAAGAACGCCACACCGAAGTAATCGGCAACAACCGTTCCGTCGAAACCCCAGGTCCCGCGCAGCAACCCGTTGAGCAGGTCAGCGTTGGCAGCGACCGGAACCCCGTCGATCTCTGCATACGAGTGCATGACCGACCGGGCACCGCCGTCGAGCACGGCCATCTCGAAGGGAACGAGCAGAGTGTCGGTCACCTCACGCGGCCCTGCATGGACGGGTGCGAGATTACGACCGGCACGCGATGCCGAATACCCGACGAAGTGCTTGAGCGTCGCGATCACACCGGCGCTCTGCAGGCCTCTCACGTAGCAGGTGCCGATGGTTCCGATGACATACGGGTCCTCGCTGATGCACTCCTCGACCCGACCCCAACGCGCGTCCCGAATCACGTCGAGCACCGGCGCAAGTCCCTGGTGGACACCGAGGGCCGCCATCGTCGAGCCGATCGCCGCCCCCATCTCCTCGATGAGCTCGGGGTCGAAGGTGGCCCCCCACGCCAGTGCTGTCGGGAAGGCGGTCGCTCGCCACGCAGCCAGCCCAGTAAGGCACTCCTCGTGGGCAAGACCCGGGATCCCGAGTCTTGTCTCATGGACGAGGAAGCGCTGAGCGTCACGAAGCACCTTCCGACCGATGGCGGGGTCGACAGGCCGAGTGCCGAAGACCCTGGTGAACTGCCCGAGCCCGTGCGCCGCGAACTGGGCGAAAGGTTCCTGAGCGCGCTCACCAAGCATCGCGTCCTGCATCGGGGCGACGACCTCTCCGTTCTCTCCTGCACCTGCCCAGAGGCCGACCAGCTGAGCGAGCTTCTCCTCCAGAGTCATCTGGACAAGGAGCTCGGCCGACCGCCGCCCACGCCTGCGGGACGCACTGTCGGGGGTCGCCAGGGCTGAAGATGGGTGCACGATCGACGGTGCACCGTTGGAGGAGGTGGTGGCCATGAGGCAGTCCTGTCCTGAGAGGCGCCCGGTCGGGCGAACGGTGAAGTCGGGTGGTGAGACGATGACCTCGAGTGACCGAGGTCGCGACGCGACGTGGCCGCTCAAGACTTGAGGGCGCCGTCCATGATTCCGCCGACGATCTGCCGCCCCAGGAGCAAGAAGATGAGCAGGAGCGGAACCGTCGCCAAGACGATCCCCGCCATCTGGACCCCGTAGTCCGTCACGTACGCCTGCGACTGAAGCTGCCTCAGCGCCACCTGGACGGTGAACGTCTCGGGTGAGTTGAGCACGATGAGCGGCCAGAAGAAGTCGTTCCATGCGCCCATGAAGGCGAACAGCCCGAGCACGGACGCTGCCGGGCGGATCGAGGGCAGGGCGATGCTCCAGAAGACGCGGGAGGTCCGCGCCCCGTCGATCCGGGCGGCATCGATGAGCTCGTCCGGGAGTGAGTTGTCCACTGCCTGGCGCATCCAGAACACGCCGAAGGCCGTCACAAGACCCGGCACGATGAGCGCCCTGAGGTCGTTGACCCAGCCGATGTGCGTGATGAGGATGAACTGCGGTATGACGGCCAGCTGAAGAGGCACCGTCATCGTGCCGACGACAAGAACGAGGAGCGCGTTGCGGCCGGGGAAGCGAAGCTTGGCAAACGCGAAGCCGGCGAGTGCGGAGAAGAACACCTGACCGACCGCGATCGTGCCGGCGACTACGAGCGAGTTGCCGAGGTTGCGCCAGAAGGGCACTGCGTCGAACACCTGCCGCGCGTTCGCCATGAAGTTCGACCCCGGGATCAGCACCGGTGGAACATTGTTGATGGCCGAAGTGTCGTTCGATGCGATGACGAACATCCAGTAGATCGGGAAGAGCGAGAGGAACGTCGTCGCCCCGAGGACGACGTAGGTGAACCATCCGACACGGTGGTGCTTGGCGGGACGGCGCCGCCTCGCACGTGCAGGCACAGGGGCGAGCGCAGTGGGCGGCGAGGTTGCGATGAGATTGGTCATGTTCTACTCCGAGGCGATTCGGCTGGAGAGCTTGAGATTGACCACTGTCGCGATCGCGATGATCACGAAGAGTGCCCACGCGATTGCTGACCCGTAGCCGAACTTGAAGTTGCGGAAGCCCTGCTCGTACAGAAAGAGCGCGAGCGTCTGGAACTGGCGCGACGCGCCACCGGTCGTACCGCCCTGGCCGCCGAACAGGAGCGGTTCGGCGAAGACCTGCAGACCGCCGATCGTGGAGATGATGGCGGTGAAGATGATCGTCGGACGCAGCTGGGGAATCGTCACGGAGAGGAACTGCCGGACCTTGTTGGCGCCGTCGATAGCCGCCGCCTCGTAGAGGCTCGACGGGATCGACTGCATCGCAGCGAGGTAGATGAGCGCGTTGTAACCGGTCCAGCGCCACATGACCATCATTGACACGGCGATCTGGCTCGAGAGACGCCCGGCCTGCCAGTCGATCCGATCGAGCCCGACACTCTGCAGGAGCCAGTTGATCATTCCGTAGTCGCGCCCGAAGAGCTGTGTGAAGATTACACCAATGGCGACGACCGACGTGATGTTCGGGACGAGCACAGCCATGCGGAACGCTGTCTTCGCGCGGAGCAACGCGTTGTTGAGCACGGCGGCCATGACAATGGCCGCGATGAGCTGCGGGATCGTCGAGATCGCCCAGATGCTCAACGTGTTTCCTGCCGCGTTCCAGAACCGGGGGTCCGCGAAGAGTTCGGTGTAGTTCTGGAACCCGATGAAGGTCTTGTCGCCGATCGGGTTCCAGTCCCACAGCGAGATGAAGGCGGTGTACAGCAGCGGAAATAGCCCGAAGACGCCGAAGACGAGAAAGAACGGCGCGATGTACAGGTACGGCGTCAGCGAAGCTCTCCGCCGACGCCTACGGGGAGACCCGACGACCCCGTTCAGGGTGACGGTCGAGGTGTCGGATGGCACGGTGCAACCTTTCAATCGAAGGGTGCGGGGCGGGTGAGAACACCCGCCCCGCACCGTCAGGGCTAGATCAGCCGATCTCGAGCTTGACAGCTGCGAGTGCTGAGTCCCACGCCTGTGCCGCGGTCTCGTCACCTGTGTCGATCCGGCCGAGCGCGTTGCCGAACTCGCGCATCATCTGACGCTCCTTGGGCCCCTCGTAGACGGGCTTGAGCTTCTTGGCGCTCTCCGAGTAGATGATGCCGACCGGAGCATCCGAGAAGAACTTGCTCTTGTAGTCGGTCAGCGCGGGGTCCGTGTAGAGCGACGGCGTGGACGGGAAGTTGCCAGTTGCCTTGAATACGGCGAGCTGGTTCGCCGGACTGAGGACCTTCGAGATCATGTCGAACGCGAGGGCGGCGTTCTTGGACGCCTTGGGGATCGTCAGCTGAGAGCCACCCCAGTTGCCACCACCCACAGGAAGGTTGGCGACGCTCCACTTCCCGGAGGTCTCCGGCGCCTGTCCCTGGATATAGTTGAGCATCCACGCCGGAGCGAGCTGGACGGCGTAGTCGCCCTTGGCCATGGCGGTGTTCCACTCCGGGCTGAAGGCGCCCAGCTTTGCCGAGATCGAGGATCCACGTGCAGCGATCTCAAAGGCGTGCTTGATCTGCGGGTTCGTGTCGTAGACGAGGCTCTTGCCGTCGGCGCTGTAGAGCTTCGGGTCCGACTGGTTGTACAGGGTCTGGAAGAGAACCCCCGTGCTGTCGAGGAACGACTTGCCTGTCTTCGCCTTGTACTCCTCGCCGACCTTGAGGAAGTCTTCCCAGCTGGACCACAGCTTCTCGACGCTGGGTGCGTCGGTCGGAAGCCCCGCTGCGGTGAACAGGTCAGTGCGGTACGCCATGGCGAGGCCGCCGACGTCCGTCGGCAGCCCGAAGACGCGACCGTCGTCGGCGACGCCCTGGGCCCAGCGCCAGTCGAGGTAGTCGCTCTTGATCGAGTCGGCGCCGAAGTCACGCAGATCCGTGAAGTACTGGGCGCTCTGCTTGAAGAGCGAGCTGTATGAGGTCTCCACGACGGCGACGTCGGGCACCGCCCCCGAGGCGAGAGCGGTGAGCAGCTGCTCGTGGTGGGGGTCGAACTCGCTCTTCTTGAACTCCACCTTGTTGCCGGTGTCGGCTGCCCACTTGTTCATCGAGTCTTCGAGGCCGGTCGCGCCGAAGGTCCAGACGCTCAGCGTCTGGCCAGTGGGCAGCTTGCCCCCTGCACTCGATGCCGGGGCGGAGGCCTTGTCGCCGCCACTCGAGCAAGCGGTCAGCGTGAGGGCGACGGCAGCGAAGATCGCTGCCGCTCGGGCGAGCTTCTTACGCCCAGTACTCATTGTTCTCTCCCTTGAGATCACAGAAACCTCATCGACATCGACGAAAGTTTCCGACACGTTCTGTCCTGACCAACGATAGGAACTAGGCGTATAGAGGGTCAATGCCGCGGTGGGAGAACGGCGAAACCGGCACGAAAGTTGCTTCGGTACCTCTCGTGAATCGCAGGGAGATCGCTGACCTCGCCGGTGTCTCCGTCGCGACGGTCTCACTGCAGGTGCGGCACCGCTTCGCGTCCTGGCCGACCTACGGCACTCTGCACCCCGCTGGGAGAGCCTGGAGAGCGAACGACTTGGTCGCCCGATCCTTCGCAAACTCGATGCAGGTGCTGAACGCCCCCTCCCTGCCGTACTGGTCGACCCATCGTGAACTTGGACTTCGTTGCACTCGACGCGCTCCAAGACGTCGAACGCGCCATCTGCCGACGCTGCGTGAGAACTGACCCCGTGGTGTGCCCAGCGGTTCGGAGTACATGGCGGCAGGCTCGACGTCGCCGAGGATGCGTGCGAGATCGAAGCAGATGCCAGCTACACGCGCTGCCGCGTATGTCGCTCGCCCCAGCTCCAGCAGCCATCTCTCATGGTCGGCGTGTCGTGGATCTCCTGCGTGCCGAGGGTCAGGGTCGCTCATGAGACCCATTGTCCGAGGAGAACCGGTGCGAGCAGGCACGCGTCCAGCGGCGTGAGCGCACGGCGAGGTCGCCCACGTGGCGACCGAGGTGGCACGGGTCTACTCCTCGCGGAGATCGCCAGGTCGGATGCGACCACGGGTGAGTGGCATCGTCGCGGCGGAGACCAGGGCTGCGCCAAGGGCCACCCCACCGAACAAGGTGACTGCCACGCCGGGAGCGATCAGCGCAGTGCGCATCGCCCAACACCGCCGTGACGGCTACCACTCCCACTAACGCACACCCACTAACGGGATGACCCGGATCAGCGCCTTACCCCTCGACGACCGGTAAGCGGTGATTGCACGGTGATAGCCGTCCTCGCCGGGTGCGGCTCGGCGCACAAAGCTTGGCCGACCGGTTTCAATCGACGACGCCTTCAAGTCAGCCCTCGAGAGGTCCCCGGGCCCTTTCGGTCAGAAGTGTCAGTCCGGGCTGCAGACGGCGCCGATGGCGGCCAGCGCAACGGCCGAGCTCAGGTCGAAAGCTTCGATCGGGACCGCGCCGAGGTGCCAGAACGGCGATACCCCCATGACGGCGTCGGGCCAGCCGAGGGCCGGTCCGATGATCGGCAGCAGGTAGCCGGCAAGTGCCAACGATGCCAGCACGGTCGAGCGTCGGCTCAGGCGGGCGGTGAGGCGCTCGACGGCCCACCGGGTGCCACGGCTTCCACTCATCGCGCAATGCTCCTTCGCCGGCGCGGGCCTCGTTCGCGGTCCGCAGGTGATCAGTAGTAGGTGAGGAAGATTTCTTCGAGCGACGGCTCGTCGGTTCGCATCCGCTGCACCGGCAGCGTGGCGAGCCGGGTGAGTAGCCCGGCCGGCGAGCCAGTCACGGACAGGCGTGCGCCACCCGGGATGAGGTCGACGGCGGTGACGCCGGGGACGTCGTCGAACGCGGGGAAGGGGCCGTCAACAGCAACCTCGACGACCGTGGTGTGTAGCCGGCGCAGGTCGTCAAGGGTGGCGACCTCGACGAGCTTGCCGGCTCGCAGGATCCCCACGCGGTCGCACAGGTCCTCGACCTCGTCGAGGATGTGCGAGGACAAGAAGATGGTCTGCCCGCGGGCGGCCGCTTCTCGTGCGATCGACTGGAACACCGCCTCCATGAGCGGGTCGAGGCCGGACGTCGGCTCGTCGAGCAACAGGACGTCGGGCCGGGTCATGAAGGCCGCGACGAGTGCGATCTTCTGCCGGTTGACTATGGAGTAGGACCGCACGCGCTTGGACGGGTCGAGCTGGAGGCGCTCGATGAGCTCGGCGCGGAAGGCCGTGTCGACGTGGCCGGAGAGGTTGCCGAGCAGGTCAAGGGTCTCGGTGCCGGTGAGCTGCGGCCACAGAGCGACGTCGCCAGCCACGTACCCGAGGTGGCAGTGGGCCCGCTCGACGTCGCCGAAGTGCTTACTCAGGTCGTGGGTCGCGATCGCGGGTGTCATCGGCATTCTTCCTCGTGAGCGATGCTGACAGGTCTGCTGCGGTTCATCTCAGGTGTCCGTGGTCCCGTGGGCGCGTCGGTCAAGGATGTGCGCCACGGCCTGGTGGACCAGGGTGACGATGTGGGGGTCAGCGACCCGGTACAGGAGGAAGCGCCCCTCGCGACGCCGATCGATCCACCCCGCCAGCCGGAGCTTGGCGAGGTGCTGGCTGATCCCTGCCTTCGTACCGCCGACGGCGGCGACAAGCGTGGTCACGTCGACCTCGTCGTTCGACAGGATCCACAGAAGGTGCAGCCGGCCCGGCGCGCTGAGCAGCGCGAACACCTCGGCGGCTTCGTCCAGGACCTCGCGGTCGGGTGCTGCCGAACGGGGGTCTTGGTTCATCGCTGCCTCCACTGATCTCGCTTGAGACACTATAGTTGCGCAATTGCTAAACCGTTAAGTGTTGTCTTGTGGCTCTCGTCACGGGGTCGCCCCCCCTTCGCGTGCTGCCTAGACCCGGGTCATCCGTCGGCGTGCACGCGGCCGGGTGGGAAGTCCATCGGCGGATCGAGGCTAAGGGCGCGACCTTCGACGAGCTGGTCGCGTCCCGCCGCGTCGGCCTGCGCGCCGTCGTGCTCATCGGCGCCGACAGGCACCACTGCGCGAGGGGCTGGATCGACACGCGCCTGATGTTCCGGCGATGGCCGTCGATCCGGTGACACTGGCACCGTGATGAACCGTGCCGTCCAACACCCTGATCGGCTGGCTCGGGCCACCGAGGGGTCGGCCACCGCCCTGCTCGCACCGGCGTGCGCCTCCATGGACCAGTTCACCTCCCACGCCGAGCCGGGGGATGCCTTCGCTGCCGCGGCGCGCGCCCTCGTGCCCGATGTGGCGTGAGGGCGCCGACCGTGACCCAGTCACCGCCCCCGCGTCCTGGGCTGCGCCCCCTTCCCCGAGTTGAGGGCGAACGTGCCCGCGCGAGGCCCGGCTCGATTCTGGGTCAGTGGAATAGCGCTGTGACGAGCTACTACGTGCTCACGGGCGCGACCGCTCTGCTGCTCGTCCTCGGGCTCGTCATGGTCCTGTCGAGCTCGAGCGTCGAGTCGCTGGCCGCAGGACGCTCGCCCTACGCCCTGTTCCTCAACCAGGCGCAGTTCGCACTCATCGGGCTGCCGCTGATGTGGGTCACCTCACGGCTGCCGGTGCGCTTCTACCGACGGTTCGCGTGGCCGATCCTCGGCGCCGCCGCCATCTTTCAACTCACGGTCTACCTCCCCGGGCTGGGCGTGACGATCCAAGGACACCGGAACTGGATCCGGGTGGGTGGTCTGTCGGCGCAGCCGTCCGAGGCGCTCAAGCTGGCGCTCGCGATCTGGCTCGGCGCGGTCCTGGCCCGCAAGCGCCCGCTTCTGGGGCAGTGGAAGCACGCCTTGATCCCGGCCATCCCGGTCGCTGTGGCAATGATCGGGCTCGTCCTGATCGGCGGGGACCTCGGGACCGCGATGGTCATGATGGTGCTGGTCGCAGGTGGGTTGTTCATCGCAGGTGTGCCGCTGCGGTTCTTGACCACCGCGGTCGCGGCCGGCGTCGCGGCTGCCGTCACGCTTGCCGTGACGAGCCCGAACCGGCTGGCGAGGTTGCAGTCGTTGTTCGGGTCAGGGTGCGACGTCACCAACGGCTGCTACCAGACCCTGCACGGCGCCTGGGGTCTGGCCACCGGCGGATGGGCCGGGCTCGGGCTCGGGCAGAGTCGCGAGAAGTGGTCCTACCTGCCCGAGGCGAACAACGACTTCATCTTCGCGATCATCGGCGAGGAGCTCGGGCTCATCGGCACCCTGCTCGTGCTCACGCTCTTTGGCCTGCTCGCCTTCGCCATGTTCCGGGTCATCCGCCGTCACCCCGACCCGTTCGTGCAGATCACGACCGGCGCGATCGCGACCTGGATCATCGGCCAAGCGTTCATCAACGTCGGCGTCGTCATCGGACTGCTGCCCGTCATCGGCGTGCCACTGCCGCTGGTGTCCTCGGGCGGATCGGCTCTCATCATGACGATGGTGGCCCTCGGGATCGTCATCTCGTTCGCCCGGTCCGAACCGGGCGCGGCCGAGGCGCTGTCCGCACGCGCCGGTGTAGTGCGCCGGTCGCTCGCGGTGATCGGGCGGACGCGCGTCGGACGACTCGATATGCGTGGGTCGGTTCCTCGTGCCGATGAACCCAATGATCAACGGTTGCGGGAGTCCAGCTCCCCCCGAAGATGATCGAGGCCGCATGGAGGATCGCGTTCGCCTCCGTCAGCCGCTCGTGCTCCGATGCGAGCCGGCGGATCTCGTATGTCCTGGCGGTGCTGACCCCGGGCCTTGCGCCGTCATGGGCCTCGGCCGGGGAGACGCATTGCGCAGGGCTTCTCAGACCGCCCTGAGCTGAGCACCGACGGCGACACTCGCCGCGGCCATCGACCCGCAGTCATCCACGTGGCCGTGAACCAAACGCCGCGCGCGAGCCTTGAACTCCACATCATTCTTCTTGGGCGTGTCGACATCGAAGTGACGTCAGACCCGTGACAGTTCAGCGCACCGACGACGCCGTCGGGATCAGGACCGCTGGTTTTCGACAACGCGACCGTCCACGATTCCGCTGCGACCGGACGACTGTGGGCCCGCGGTGGCGGTCTCGTGCGGCGTCGTGAGGGTCACGTAGGTGGCGGACCCGATGATGAGTGCGGCGAGGGTCAGGCTGACTGGGCCCGGGCCGAGGTTGAGGCCGCCGCGTGCGTGGGAGACGCCCATCCAGTCCGCGAACGAGGCTCTGAGCGGGCGGGTGAGGATGTAGGCGACCCAGAACGTCAGGACCGGGTTCGCGCCGAGCCGCCACGCGAGGGCCGGGAGGGCGATCACGACGGCGAACATGAGCCCCGAGTCGAGGTAGCCCAGGTGCCGGGTGACGGCCGTCAGGTCCCCGACGGCAGTGCCGAGGGCGAACGTGGTCATGACCGCGGCCCAGTAGAAGACCTCGCGCCGGGCGGTGTGGATGCTGTGGATGCTGTGGATCGACAGCGTTCCCTCGGTGCGGTCCCCGCGCATGAAGCCGGCGACCAGGGTCACCGAGAAGAACTCGCTGGATGCGAGAAAAGGGGACCCCGAACCCGACGTGCAGGACGTCGGCGGCCATGGTGCCGAAGACGCCGACCATGGCCACGGCGAGCCAGTAGATCCAGGGAACGTACCGGCGTGCCCGCAGCTGAACCGTCAGTGCGCACGTGAAGGCGACGGCGCCCAGCGCGACGGCGACCACCGGTGACATCCGGTGCACCAGGTAGTCCGAGGCCGACTCACCCATCCCGGTCGTCAGCGCCTTCGTGGCCCAGAAGGCCACGGCCACTTCCGGGACCTTGCTCGCCATCCGGAGACGACCGACCGGCGAGGAGCAGTGCGGCTGCTGCATCGAGATCACCGGGAGATGCTGCCACGACCCACTGTGATCGCTGGGCAGTTGACGTCGGCGCTCGGGTCGGTCTGCACCGCGAAGACGACCGAGCCGGTCTCGGCCAGCTGGCGGCTCGAGTGTTCGCCGGATGTTGGCTGTCCGTTTCTGATCCGGCCGGTAGTTTCCCAGTCCCTCTACCTACCGTCGGAGGACCACGAACACTCCACGACCGAAGGACGACGCATGGCTTGCACCCGTAGAGCGTTGAAGACGACGTCGCTGGCCGTTGCCGGCGTGGCGATGACGGTTGCCGCGTTGGGCGCCACGACCCCGCCCGCCGCCGCGGCGGACCAGAGGGGTCCGACTCCCGCACCTGGCTACTCCGTGCGCGTGTTCCCCGCAGTGGGCACCGAATCGCTGCCGGATGACGTCACCCGGTTGGGCCGGTCGATCTACGTGACTTTCCAGAACGGGGTCGGCCCGTCGGGTCAGGCCGCGCCGTCCGGGATGGCCTCGAGCACGGTCCAGCAGTACAGCCTGGACGGCATCCCCGGTAAGTCCTGGCAAGTGCCAGGCAGGGTGGACGGGCTGACGGCCGACCCCGCCGCAGATCGGCTGCTCCTGACCTCCAACGAGGACGGCAACTCCACCTTCTCCACCCTGACCCCGGGCGCGTCCGAGCCGCTCAGGACCTACCGCTACACCGGGGTGACCCATGGAGGTGGGACCGACGCCATCTCCGTCGTGCGCGGCCAGATCGTCGTGAGTGCCTCGAACCCGGCCGACTCGACCCGGCCGGCCGTCTACTCGGTGCACCTTCAGGCCGGCACCGCGAACCTGGCCCCGGTCTTCTGGGACAACACCGTCGTAACTGCGGCCAACGGACCTCTGGCGGGCCACAGCGCGCCGCTGGCCCTGACGGATCCTGACTCCAACACGGTGGTCCCCTCCGCCAGCCCGCGGTTTGCGGGCGATCTGATGCTCGACTCCCAGGGCGACCAGCAGCTGATCTTCGCCCACAGCGGGGGAACCGGCAGGCAGTCGCTGCAGGTGCTCTCTCTGCCGCAGCCAGTGGATGACACGGCCTTCGCGACACCTTCCACAACGACACTTTGGGTGACCGACCCGACCCACGACGTCGTTGATGCCGTGACCGGTCCCTTCCCGGCAGGGCAGGTCATCTCCACGGTCACGCCCAACGCCGGCGTCACCTACCTGGCCGCGCTGAATCTGACCGACGGGAGCCTGACCCCGATCAAGGCACTGGCATTGATCGAGCCCAAGGGGCTCACGTTC
>JABBOX010000064.1 GCA_012927555.1 Phycicoccus sp. | reverse complement strand
CAACCGGGTGAGCGCTCGGCGGCATTCCCCAACCCTACTGCACTCAAGCAGAGATGCAGGACACACGTTCTAAAGCGTGTGACTCGGTAGGGCTGGTTCTGCGGCGGGCGCCTCGACCCCGCCCGTCGCAGAACCGGACGAAACTCCCCGAGTTCGACTGATTTTCAATCTCTGATTTTCAACCTCTGCCTACGTCCCTGAGGAGCCGGCCATGGTGCGTCGTTACGAAGAGCCCATCGAGGTCCAGGCGGGTGCTGGTGGTGCCGATCCAGCGAGTGACACCAACCGCGCTGGCGACATCCGCCGCCCGGACACCACACCCTCGGCCTTCCTGTGGCGCGGCCGGCTCTACGTCGTGCGTGACGTGATCGGGCACTGGCGAGAGCGCAGAGCGTGGTGGCGTGAGGCCCTCGACCCCGACGAGGAGGTCGCGGCGCACGGGCTGGACTGCCTCGAACAAGAGGTATGGCGAGTGGAAGCGAGCCCCGGCCGACTGGCCGGCATCGGGGTGTACGACCTGGGAATGAATGACTTGGGAATGAATGACCCGGGAATGAACAGCCTGGGGATGAACAACCCGGGCGGGGACGGGCCTGCGCGCGGTTGGCGACTCCTGCGCGTGGCGGACTAGGCGGTGGTGATGATGACGACTCGGACTGCAACAGCGCCGCGGGCGCCCTTGGCCAGCACGGTGCTGGACCTGCTCGACCGATCCCGGGCCAGCTTGCTGTCGGCCTGTCACGCTGACTCCGTCGCCGAGCGCTACGTCGAGGCTCACCTGGCCGCTTTGCGGGCTGCTGCGGCGTTGCTGGCTGCCCGCAGCAGGCCAAGCCGGCGCTCGCAGCTACGCAGCGTGTGGGAGGTGCTGCCGCAGGTGGCTCCCGAGCTGACCGAGTGGGCGGTGTTCTTCGCCGCTTCGGCCAAACGTCGCGCCGCGCTCGAACGAGGTTCGGCCGCTGCTGTTGCGCGCGAGTCTGATGACCTTCTCCGGCAGTCCGAGATCTTCTTCGAGCTGGTTCAGGGGGCACTTGGGCTGCCCATGAGCCGGCCGTTGCCTGAGTTCATCTCTGTGACCGGGCGACAGTGACCGGGCGACAGTGACCGGGCGACAGGCTGTGACAGGACAACCGGCTGCGACATGACGATGCATGATGCTTTTGCCCACCTGCACGTCGCGTCCGGCTACTCGTTGCGTTACGGCGCATCCACACCCGCGGCGTTGGTGGAACGTGCCGCCTCACTGGGCCAGCCCGCGCTCGCACTGACCGACCGCGACGGACTCTATGGCGCCGTGCGCTTTGTCCAGGCTTGCGACGAAGCAGGCATCGCCCCGGTGCTCGGCGTGGATCTGGCGGTGGGCCACGAGCGATCCAATACCGTGACAGGGCAAGGGGTTCAGGCTGTTCGTGCCGTCACTGGCCGCACCGAAACCGGTCGTGTACGCACTGGTCGCGCCAGTCCTGCCCGGGGCGGCGCTGAGGTCGACCCCCGATACCCGCGGGTCACGGTGTTGGCGCGTGGGCAGGGCGCAGGGGTCGACCCTGGCGTCGGTTGGGGCAGGTTGTGCCGGCTGGTGACCCAGACCCATCTGAGTGGTGAACGCGGAGCCCCGGTCACCAGCGCCCAGCTCATCGCCGAGCATGTCGTCGACCCGAGAACAGGACAGCTGGCGCTGTTGGTCCTGCTCGGGCCGGCCTCTGACGTGGGCCAGGCCTTGCTGGCGCGACGCCCCGACCGGGCACGCTGGCTGCTGCGCCAGTGGGTCGACGTTTTGCCGTGTGGCGGTGTGGTCATCGAGGTGGTGTGCCATGGCGGGCCGGAGGGCACACCAGCCAGCCTCGGACACGCTGCCCGGCTGCTGGGCCTGGCCACCGAGTTCGGGCTGCCGGCTGTGCTCACGGCTGCGGTCCACCATGCCGATCCCGGCGGGGCAGTGACCGTCGACGTCCTTGATGCTGCCCGTCGCCTCGTTCCACTGGACACGCGTCATCTTGACCGGGTGACCACGGCAGGCCATCTCGCCTCGTCGGCCCAGATGTATGCCGTGGCTCGTGACGTCGCCCGGGCCTTCGGTGCCGGAGTCAGCGGTGGCGGCAGCGGTGAACGTGACCGGGCCCGTCAGCTGATGGCCGACACCATGGCTCTGGCGCAGGCCTGCGCGCTGGACTCGCGCACCGATCTGGGCTTCGGCTCGGTGCACCTGCCAGAGCCGTCGGCCCTTGGTATTGCCCCTGACGAGAGCCCTCAGGAGGTTCTGGCTGCCCGCTGTCGGGGTGCCATTGCCACGAGGTATGGGGGAGCCGGCAACGCCGAGCGCTCGGCGGTGACCTCGCGACTGGAGGACGAGCTTCAGGTGATCGCCGGGCTCGGCTACCCGACCTACTTCATGACGGTGGCGGCGGTGTGTGACCTGATCCGTGACCTCGGGGTGCGGGTGGCGGCACGAGGTTCGGGCGCCGGCAGCATGGTCAACTACCTGCTCGGCATCAGCGGGGTGGAGCCGTTGCGTCACGGACTGCTCATGGAGCGGTTCTGCTCACCGCTTCGCGCCCAGCTGCCCGACATCGACATCGATGTGGAGTCCGCCCGACGGACCGAGATCTACGAGCACGTCCTGGAACGTTTCGGCGGGGACCGGGTCACCTGTGTGTCGATGATGGACACCTACCGCGTGCGCCACGCGATCCGGGATGTCGGCGCCACGCTCGGGCTGCCAGTGGGCGAGATCGATGCCATCGCCAAGGCGTTTCCGCACATTCGGGCCCGTGATGTCCGGTCCGCCATGGCCGAGCTGCCCGAGCTGCGTGCCAGTGGCCTGGACGCTCCTCGCCTGCGAGTTCTCTTCGACCTGGTGGAACGCCTCGATGGCCTGCCTCGGCACATCGCCGTGCATCCCTGCGGCGTGATCCTGTCCAACAGGGAGCTGCTCGATCGCACCCCGGTCGAGGCCAGCTGGCTGGGGTTCCCGATGAGCCAGTTCGACAAGGATGACGTCGAGACCCTGGGCCTGCTCAAGCTCGACATCCTTGGCATCCGCATGCAGTCGGCAATGGCACACGCCGTCAAGGAGGTGGAGCGGGTCGACGACATCCACATCGACCTCGACGACCGGGCGCGGGTCAGCCTCGAGGATGACCGGACGTTCCGGCTGATCCGCTCCACACACACATTGGGGTGCTTCCAGATCGAGAGTCCCGGCCAGCGCGAGCTGATCGGCAAGTTCGGGCCGGAGACCTTCGAGGACCTCATCATCGACATCTCGTTGTTCCGCCCCGGTCCGGTGAAGTCCGACATGGTCACCCCGTTCCTGCTGGCTCGTCAGCACTGGCGTTCGCCGGAGTACCTCCACCCCAGCCTCGAACCAGCGTTGAAAGAGACCCACGGCGTTGTGGTCTTCCACGAGCAGGTGCTCAAGATCGTTGCCGAGACCACTGGTGTCACCCTGGCCCAGGCCGACGAGGTGCGCAGGGCACTCGGGTCCCCTCAAGGTCAGCTGGACGTCGAGGCATGGTGGCGACCGGCAGCGGCAGCCAGGGGTTACGAGCCGGCTGCGGTCGACCGGATCTGGGAGGTGCTCAAGGCATTCGCATCTTTCGGCTTCTGCAAGGCCCACGCGGCGGCGTTCGCGTTACCCACCTACCAGTCGGCATGGCTCAAGGCTCATCATCCGGCAGCCTTCCTGTCCGGTGTGCTTACCCATGACCCGGGCATGTACCCCAAACGACTGATCCTGGACGACGCCCGCAACCTGGGCATCACGATCCTGGGACTGGACGTCAACGCCTCGGGCGAGAGCTACCGGGTGGAACCTGTCGTGCCGTGGTCACCACGTGACCGAGATCGCGGTGACCGAGATCGCGACAGTGAGGTCGGCCGCGTTGCCGTGGGGCCGCGACCAGATGCCGACCTGCCCGATGGGCGGGGCTACGGCATCCGGCTGTCCCTGGCCGACGTCCTGGGCATCAGCGACGCCGAGGTACAGCGCATTCTGGCCGGCCAGCCGTACTTCACCCTCGCTGACTTCTGGCATCGCGCCCAGGTCAGTCGACCGGTGGTCGAGCGGCTGGTCATGGCCGGGGGGTTCGACTCGATCTATGGGCTGAGCAGGCTCAGCGGGACCTTCGGTGGCAGCGGGATGACGGGGCGACGTGGCCGGGTGACCCGACGCGACCTGTTGCTGCATGTGGCCGAGCTCGACCGGTGGTCCCGATCGGTACGCCGATCCAGCCGTCGGGTGGCGCCTCGTACGTCCCGGGCAGCGGCTGCCGCGGCGACCCTCGAAGCGACCCTGGCGCAGGCGACCAGTGCAGAGACGCGTGATGTGCGGCTTCTGGCCGCGGCGCAGTCCCAAGGAGGGCGCCCTGTCATACCGGCTCAGGCGCAGCCCACCCAGCTCACCCTCGACCTGGGGGACACCCCCGAGCTCGCCATGGCCACCGGCCTGCCCGAGATGACGGGGCCGGAGCGGGTCAGGGCCGAGCTGGACATCCTGGGGCTGGATGCCAGTGCCCACATCATCGACTTCTACGCCCCGATGTTGCAGGCGCTCGGAGTGACCCGATCTGGTCAGCTGCTCGGAGCGCGCAGTCGCTCCGAGCTGTGGGTTGCCGGGGTCAAGGTTGCCACGCAGACGCCGCCGATCCGCTCGGGACGACGCGTGGTGTTCCTGACCCTTGACGACTCGACCGGCCCGGTCGACGCAACGTTCTTCGAGGATGTCCAGGGTCCCTATGCGGCAACGGTCTTCCACTCCTGGATGCTTCTGGTTCGCGGGATCCTGCGGCGCACCGGGCCCAAGGGCGTCTCCCTTCGCGCAACGGGGGCATGGGAGCTGTCCGGGCTGTGGGAGGCCTGGAGCCGAGGTGGGCTCGAGGCCGTGCTCGAGGCGCTGTCCGAGGCAGATGGGCGGGCGCACTCCCTGGCTGCGGCCGGGGCCGCCTTCGACGAGACGGCCGGTGCCGGGGCAGCGCAGTCCCGATCGAGCCAGCAGGTCATGGCACCCACGGCAGGGGGCGACGCGGCTGGTGGGATGGGCGGATCGCGCCGCCGGGTGCTGGTGCATGCCTCGGGGTTCAAACAGTCGCCCTATGCGGACATCAAGCCTGCTGGGGGGGATGCCCGGGACTCCCGCAAGCTGCCCAAAGAAGGCCACGCCATCCCCGACCAAGGTGCGCCGCCACGCAAGCTCTGGCATGCCAGTCCCGGAAGTTCAGGCCACTAGGGTGGAACCGATCCGACCGTCATCCGAGTCGTCCCGCCAGGCCTCCTGCTCCGTCTCAGGCCTTTGCTCGTCGGCGGCTAACAGCACCAGAGGAGACTTGCCGTGGTTGATGAAGGCCCGCGTAGTCGTCGCGGCGGCGTTGAGACCTCCCTACGCACATCGGCCGTCTGGGAGTCCGTGCGGGCCGTCGTGGACGAGCGCGAGCATCAGCTCGGGCGCAGCCTGCGAGTCGTCGACCTGGGCGGCGGCACCGGCGGTCTGGCCGTTCCGCTGGCCCTGCTCGGCCACCACGTCACGGTCATCGACCCCAGCCTCGACGCGCTGGCGTCGTTGTCCCGTCGGGCCTCCGACTCAGGCGTCGCCGAGCGGATCGTGGCTGTGCAGGGCGACGCCGCCAACCTTCTCGACGTCCACCCTGACGCCGACGCTGACCTCGTGTGCTGTCACGGCGTGCTGGAGTTCGTCGACGATCCGGCGGCGACCCTACGATCGATCGCTGCTGTGCTCGACGAGGGCGGTTTCGTCAGCCTCGTGGTCGCCACCCGTATCTCCGCCGTGCTGGCCCGAGCCCTGGCCGGCCAGTTCGCCCAGGCTCAGCACGCCCTCACCAGCGACGACGGCCGCTGGGGGCCGGCGGATCCCTTGCCCCGGCGCTTTGACGCGGCAGGCGTCACCGCCCTTGTCGAAGGCGCAGGACTGGCCGTCCACGACTCGCATGGCGTGCGCATCTTCAGTGATCTCGTGCCCCCGTCCTATGTCGACTCCGACGCAGACCGGGCTGCGCTGCTCGAGCTGGAGCACACCGCTTCGCGTCATCCCCACTACGCGTTCCTGGGACACATCGGTGCAGCCCTGCACGTTCTGGCTCGACGCAGCTGACCTGCGGCTCTGTCCGCCCCAGGCCGGGGCGGTTGACGCCCCTGTGGCACCGCCCCATTGCTCGTCCCCGGCTGTTCGGCGATTGTCCGGACGATGAGCCGGCGCCAGTTCGCCGTTCCCGAACGGCCGGACGACCACCAGCCTGATGACGACGGTTGTTCGATCCTGCACGTCGACATGGACGCGTTCTATGCATCGGCGTCCCTGCTCAGCCGTCCCGAGCTCAAGGGCACTCCCGTCATCATCGGCGGCGGAGGCAACCGCGGGGTCGTGCTGTCCGCGACCTACGAGGCCCGCGCGTTCGGAGTTGCTTCGGCGATGCCGATGGCCCGGGCGCGTCGGCTCTGCCCGCAGGCCGCCGTTGTCGCCCCCGACTATGCCCGTTACGAGCGCATCTCGCACGCGGTGATGGCCGTCTTCGCCAGCGTGACCCCGATCGTCGAGCCGCTGTCGATCGACGAAGCGTTCCTGGACGTGTCCGGCTCTCGCCGGCGGCTGGGCACACCGCGCCAGATCGCCCAGCAGATCCGCGACACGATCGCTGACGAGCAGGGCATCACCTGCTCGGTCGGCGTTGCCTCGACCAAGTTCATCGCCAAGCTCGCATCGGGCCTGGCCAAACCCGACGGCTTGCTCGTCGTGCCCGAGACCGAGGTGGTCGGTTTCCTTCACCAGCTGCCGGTCGGCGCGCTGTGGGGCGTTGGTGAGCGCACCGAGGAGGCGCTGCAACGTCTGGGACTGCGCACCGTGGCCGACATCGCCCATACGCCGGTGGACACGTTACGGCGAGCTCTTGGCGACAACATAGGCCCAGCGCTGCACGAGCTGGCCTGGGGGCGCGACACCCGCATGGTGGTGCCGACCCGCCGTGAACGCAGCATCGGCGCCGACGAGACGTTCTCCTACGACGTGGACGACCCGGCATACATCCACCGAGAGCTGCTCAAGCTCAGCGACCGCACCGCGGCCCGAGTACGCGCGGCAGGGATGGTGGGACGGACGATCACCGTCAAGGTGCGATTCTCCGACTTCACCACGATCACGCGGTCCAGGACACTGCGCGACCCGACCGATGTCAGTCGAGACATCTTCGCGACCGCCTTGTCGCTCTTTGACGGGCTGGGTCTCCAGCGTGCCCGGCTGCGCCTGGTCGGAGTACGCATGACCGGCCTCTTGGACTCTGATCAGGCACCCATCCAGGGTCTGCTCGACGAACCGGCGCATGGCTGGCGCGACGCCGATCGGGCGGTGGATCGAGCCAGCGCACGGTTCGGTGCCGGCGCAGTTGGCCCGGCCAGCTTGGTCCAAGGTGAGAGATCGGCTACCGCTCCGATGCGCGGCGACATATCCTGAGGGAGTCGTTGGTACAAGGTGTGAGACCACGTGCCTCGCATCGCCGGTTCAGACAACGCTGTTGGGCCGACTGGCTGTCTTTGTCGTTGTCGGATCCGGGCACACGGGAGGTCGAAAGTGCCGCTTTCAGAGCACGAGCAACGTCTGCTTGAGCAGATGGAACAAGCGCTGTATGCCGAGGACCCGAAGTTCGCCTCGCAGATGCAGGGATCAGCCGCGCGTGCGCGCCTTCGTCGTCGCATCATTGTCGGCGCCGTCTTGGTGATTGTCGGGCTGGGGCTCGTCTTTGCAGGCGTGACCGTAAACCTCTGGTGGGGCGCTGTGGGCTTTGCGTTGATGGTGGGTGGCGTCGTCTATGCGATCACGCCGCCCAAGACGCCCAAGGTCACGCTGGGTGCTGTCGGTCAGGACGGATCGGTGCGTGAGCACGAGCATGCGGGCAGGACAGGCAAGTCGCGGCACCCGGGCAAGGGCGCCAAGTCGAACAAGCAAACGCTCATGCGACGCCTCGAAGATCGTTGGGATCGCCGACGTCACGAGCAGCAATAACTCGCGATCAGCAGTCACGCTGAATCGACAACGCGGTATCGATCAGAAGCGACTCGCGATCAGCAGTGACGTCGCATCGACGGCAGGCCAACCTCATCGGTGAGTCCGTTCACAGCCCAGCAGTCAGTCCGTCAAGCAGTCGGTCTGTCGAGCTAGCGTTCCTCGACGCTGGCCGAGGCGGGAGTCTCGTGCAGCCGTTCGGTCTCATCCTGGATCTCGATGGCCAGGTCCTGCAGCTTGGGCAGGTGCTCGCGGCCATGGTGCGCACAGAAGAGCAGCTCGCCCCCTGAGGTGAGGCGGACGAGCACGTAGGCCTGGGCGCCACAGCGGTCGCAGCGGTCGGCTGCGGTCAAGGTCGGTGCCAGTGCAGTTGTCACGTCAGCCATCCATTTCGTCGTAGCGGGCGTTCTGTCAGTCTCCAACAGTCAACGCGTCTCACAGGCATCTGTCCTCGTACGTCCGAACCCTCTTCTCTGGTCGTTTGTGTCGACGGCGGACCTATTCGCCGGTTGTAACAGTCAAACACGCGGATTGCTTCCCAAAGTGCATTGCGACACCATCTGGACAAAGTCGCGTCGAGTTTCGCTCTCCGCGCAATGCTCCTGGCGCCCGTATTCCGCGTGCCTGTCGACGCTCTGTCAGGCGTGGGGGATAACCTGCGAGGGAGTTCTGCGGTCGGCCCCGGCCGGCCCCTTCCGTTGCACCGAAAGGACGTCCGTGGCCACCGCCACCCGCACCAAGAAGACCGTCAATGCAGGCGGCACATCCGACGCTGGCGCGTCCGATTACATGGCGCGCCACCTCCAGGTGCTCGAGGGTCTTGAGGCGGTTCGCAAGCGTCCGGGCATGTATATCGGCTCGACTGACTCTCGCGGGCTCATGCACTGTGTGTGGGAGATCATCGACAATGCGGTCGACGAGGCGCTGGCCGGCGTATGCGACCGCATCGATGTGACGTTGATGGCTGACGGTTCGGTGGAGGTCCGCGACAACGGGCGGGGCATTCCGGTCGATCTGGAACCACGCACGGGTCTGTCCGGTGTCGAGGTGGTCTTCACCAAGCTGCACGCCGGCGGCAAGTTCGGGGGCGGCTCCTACACCGCGTCCGGTGGTCTGCACGGTGTGGGTGCCTCGGTGGTCAATGCGCTGTCCGCCCGCCTCGACGTCGAGGTCGACCGTGGGATGAAGACCTACGCGATGAGCTTCCACCGCGGTGAGCCGGGCGTCTTCCGCGATGCCAACGGCACCAAGACGCCGGACGCACCCTTCACGGCATACGTGGACAACAGCGAGCTGCGCGTCGTCGGCAAGGCGGCCCGCGGTCGGACCGGCAGCCGGGTCCGTTACTGGCCTGACCATCAGATCTTCATCAAGGACGCGGCCGTCACCTACGACGAGCTGGTCTCGCGGGCCCGTCAGACGTCCTATCTGGTCCCGGGCCTGAGCTTGGTGATCCGCGATGAGCGCGGCGTGCCGGGCACCCCTGGCGAGCACGGTCCCCACGAGGAGACGTTTCTGCACCACGGCGGCATCAGCGAGTTCGCCGAGTTTCTGGCGGTCGACCCAGCCCTGACCGAGGTGTGGCGCGTGCAGGGGTCCGGGACGTTCCGCGAGACCGTGCCGGTGCTGGACGAGCGCGGACACATGACCCCCACCGAGGTCGAGCGTGAGTGTGGCATCGACGTGGCGCTGCGGTGGGGCACCGGTTATGAGACCAAGGCAGTTTCGTTCGTCAACATCATTGCCACGCCCAAGGGCGGGACCCACATGATGGGCTTCGAGCAGTCGTTGCTCAAGGTGTTCCGCAGGCAGCTGGAGATCAACGGTCGCCGGCTCAAGGTTGGGTCAGACAAGGTCGACAAGGAAGACATCCTGGCGGGACTGACGGCTGTGGTGACGGTGCGTCTGGCGGAGCCGCAGTTCGAGGGCCAGACCAAGGAGGTTCTGGGCACCTCAGCGGTCCGGGCCATCGTGTCCAAGATCATCGAGAAAGAGCTCACCGCAAAGCTCACCTCCAGCAAGCGTGGCGAAAAGGCCCAGTCGGCGCTCTTGCTGGAAAAAGTCGTCGCCGAGATGAAGTCGCGGATCAGCGCGCGACTTCACAAGGAGACCCAGCGGCGCAAGAACGCCCTGGAGACTTCGTCCTTGCCGGCCAAGCTGGCCGACTGTCGCAGCAGTGACGTCGAGCGGACCGAGCTGTTCATCGTTGAGGGCGACAGCGCGCTCGGCACCGCCAAGCTTGCGCGGTCCTCGGACCACCAGGCGCTGCTACCGATCCGCGGCAAGATTCTCAACGTCCAGAAGGCTTCCGTCGGCGAGATGTTGAAGAACAACGAGTGCGCGGCGATCCTTCAGGTCATCGGTGCAGGCTCTGGGCGCTCGTTCGACCTCGAGGCCGCCCGCTACGGCAAGGTCATCATCATGACCGATGCGGATGTCGACGGCGCCCACATCCGCACGCTGCTGCTGACCCTGTTCTTCCGCTACATGCGCCCGTTGGTCCAGGCCGGCAGGGTTTTCGCCGCGGTGCCGCCGTTGCACCGCATCGAGGTGATCAACCCCGGCGGCAAGAAGAACGAGCTCCTCTACACCTATACCGAGGCTGAGATGCGCAAGACCCTGTCGTCCCTGGAGAAGAAGGGCCGCAAGGTCAAGCAGCCGCTGCAACGCTACAAGGGACTGGGCGAGATGGACGCCGACCAGCTGGCTGAGACGACCATGGACCCCCGGCATCGAACGCTGCGCCGGGTGACCTTGAAGGATGCCGAGGTCGCCGAACGGGTCTTCGACCTGCTGATGGGCAACGACGTCGCCCCGCGCAAGGACTTCATCATCGACTCCGCCGCCGAGCTCGATCGCCAACGCATCGACGCCTGACCGCGCCGGCGCAGGTTCTCGATCCGTTTCTACCGTCTCAGGTCTGGTGGCCGCGACGGGACGGGCGGAGACTGCCTGCATGTGTTTCACCAACGATCAGCGTCCGCCAGACCCTCCCAGATCCAGCGAGGTCGGTGAGCATGGGCGTTGTGAGCTGAGCGCCCCCGACGGCAACCGGTTCGCGGCGTACGACGCGGTGCCGGTGACCCGCCGCGGGGCCAGCCTGGTGCTGCTCCCTGACATCCGCGGGATGCACCCGTACTACACCGACCTTGCGCTCAGCTTCGCCCTGGCCGGTGTGGACGTCGTGGCGCTCGATCCCTATGGACGCACCGCCGGCACCAGCCCCAGGGATGAGGGCTTCGACTACATGCCGCACGCGAAAGCCCTTGAGCCGGCTCACGTTCTGGCGGACGCCCATGTGGCTGCTGCCCGGTTGCGGGAACGTAGCAAGGATCCGGTGTTCACTCTCGGCTTCTGCAAGTTCGGTGCTGAGTCCTGGCGGTTGGCGGCCACCGATCTCGGTGCCGCGGGATGCATGGGCTTCTATGGCATTCCGGCAGGGGTCCTTCACGACATCGCCGCGATGTCCGCACCGCTGCTCGTACTGGCCGCCGGCGCCGATCAGGCGACCTCACCCGAGGACAACCAGGCGTTCGACCGTGCTCTGACCGAGGCCGGCAAGGAGCACGAGTACGTCATGTACGACGGCGCCCCGCACTCCTTCTTCGATCGAACCTTCACCGAGTGGACCTCCGCGTGCTCAGACGCCTGGGTGAGGATGCTCGGCTTCATGGACCAACATCGCTGAGGACAGACCACTGCCAGGTGGGAACGGCCATCCCGCCGCAGGACTCGGGTCGGTCCTCTCCGCCTGAGCTGCGTACCGCAACGACATCCCAGCGTCGGCCGTCGATGTGGCTGACCCGGCAGCACCAGGCGTTCGCCCGGGTGGCATGTGGCACGCCTTTCGTCGTGAGCGCGCGCAGGGTCGGCTCCTGAATCTGTTGTCGCACAACGGATTCGGCCGCCTGCTCCGGTGGAGTGAGATGGCTTCGTCCTCGGTCGTACGCCGTGCCCAGCAGTTCCAGAGGCAGCTCGCCCCGTGCTGCGGCATCGACCACGGCGACTGCTGTTGCCGAGGAAAGCCGGGCGAAAGCCTGCCCATGGGGGAGGAGAACGCCGGTCGGGGCGAAGTGGTGTCCGCCGGTGTGTGAGGACTCCCACACCTGGCCCGGACGCTGGGATGAGGACTCAAGCGCTACCGGTCGGCCGCGCACCGCGCAGCAGATGTCCCGTTTCGAGTTTGAGCAGATCATCAGAATCGGTCGAGCGGACTCGTCGAACGCCGGCAGCCAGGACCGGACCGTGTCGATGTCCCCTTCTCGCAGGGCGGCCCATGGCAGCCGCAGAAGCTGTGCAGGGTCGTGGAGATCTGCTTGCAGCAGCCACGGACGATGGGCGAGCCCGCCGGCGAGGTAGACCCGATGTGGCCCTTCGTGCGCCGTCGAGTGGGCACCAGGGCGACGGATCAGGATCAGCCGGCCGCGTTCCTCCTGAGCCCGGCGATCCAGCGCCAAGCCGAGCTCGGGGTCCAGGCGGGACTGTGTCGCCGCCGCACGCCCCCACGGACCGCTCTGTTCGAGGGCGATCCAGAACCGCGCGGCGGCGGCGGTGCCAAGAGCCGAGCCTTGTGCCGTGTCCCAGATGACCGAGCATGCATCGGGCTGGCTGCGTGCGTGGGTCCCGGCAGAGGCACCGGTCACGAGCGGCCCGCAGGGAACTCCGGGAGCATCTCCGGGCCATCCGGTGTGGTCTCGGGTGTCTGCCCTGACGATGCGTGTCCCGAGGGTGCGTACGCCGAGGAGGTGGCCATGGGTTCTGGCAGCGGTCCGGCGATGGCCGCGATCGTGGTGGCCGCGGGGACACCAGACCCGTCGCGTCGTCCTGAGGCCTCGGGCAGCTCCAGGGCAACCCCGTTGGCGGCAGCTGCCCGTGCTGGGCTCCCGCCGGCCCAGGCCAGAACCAGGGTGTCCTCGCCGCGCAGGAAACGGTGACAACGGACACCGCCGGTGGCACGGCCCTTGGCCGGGTACTCGGCATACGGCGTGACCTTGAGCGAGCCCGGCTCGGTGCCCGGCAGGGCCCCCGACGAGCCGCTTGAGGTGACCACAAGGTTGGACACCACAGGATCGAGCGCACCGAAGAACGCGACGCGTGCGTCGCCGGCCAGCTTGATTCCGGTCATGCCGCCTGCGGAACGACCCTGCGGGCGCACCGACGAGGACGGGAAATGCAGGAGCTGGGCATCCGAAGTGATGAAGACGAGATCCTCATCGCCGGTACGCAGCTCGACCGCGCCCACAACCTCGTCGTGATCCTTGAGGCTGATGATCTCCCAATCGTTCTTGTTTCCGGGGTAATCCGTCGCCACGCGCTTGACGACTCCTTGGGCCGTCCCTACCGCGAGGCCGGGGGAGTCCGCGGACAGCGACATCAGGGTCAGCGGCTGTTCGTCCCTGGGAAGGTCCACGAATGCCCCGAGGGGCGCACCGCCTGACAGGGAAGGCGCGTCGTTGGTCGGCGGCAGGATTGGCAGCTCGAGCGCGGAGAGGCGGATCATTCGCCCGCGGGAGGTGACCAGGGCGACGTGGCCCCGGATGGTGGTCTGCACTGCGGCAATGACAGCGTCGTGCCGGTGGCGTCCGCCCGCCGTCGGCAGCTCGTCCGCGTTCGTCGTGCGAGCGAGCAGCCCGGTGGAAGACAGGAGCACCCAGCATGGGTCGTCGGTGACCTCCAGCGGTGTGGCCGAGAGGGGGGTCCCCGCCGACTCGAGCAGCACCGTACGTCGCGGCGTCCCATGCGTCTTGGCAACGTCAGCAAGCTCGTTCGAGACCGTCTTCAGAAGCAGCTTCTCGTCACCCAGGATCGCCTGGAGTGCTTCGATCTGGCGCTCCAGCTCGGCCTTCTCGGTCTCGAGCTCGGTCCGGGAGAACTTCGTCAGACGGCGCAGCTGCAGGTCGAGGATGTAGGTGGCCTGCGGGTCGGAGAGATCGAAGACCTCCATCAGCCTGACCTTGGCGACCGCGGCGTCCTCGGAAGCGCGGATGACCTGGATCACCTCGTCGATGTCCAGGATCGCGATGAGGAGACCTTCGACGAGGTGCAGCCGCTCCTCGCGTTTGCGCAGGCGGTAGGTGCTCCGACGGCGCACCAGCTCCAGGCGGAAGTCGACGTAGACGCGCAGGAGCTCCTTGAGGCCAAGGGTGCGAGGCTGCCCGTCGACCAGTGCGACGTTGTTGATGCCGAAGTTGTCCTCCATCGGCGTCAGCTTGAAGAGCTGCTCCAGGACGGCCTGGGGGCGGAAACCGCCCTTGATCTCGATGACCAGCTGCAGGCCGTGCTTGCGGTCGGTCAGGTCCTTGACATCGCTGATGCCCTGGAGCTTCTTGGACTGGACCAGGTCCTTGATCTTCTCGATGACCTTCTCGGGACCGACGAGGTAGGGCAGCTCGGTAACGACGATGCCCTGTTTGCGGGGGGTGACGCTCTCGATCCGGGTCGTCGCACGGGTGCGGAACGAACCACGCCCGGTCAGGTAGGC
>JABBOX010000161.1 GCA_012927555.1 Phycicoccus sp. | reverse complement strand
GGTGGCATGCTGATCGGGATGGTGGCGGAGGTTGGCCCGGCCAGCCCGCTGGGTCTCAAAGTCGGCGACCACGTCGCCACGTTGGTGTCGTTGTCGTTGACCCCGTTGCAGATCACTGACGGTCTGGAGCGCTGGGATGGGCTGGGGGAGCGGGTGCCCGCTGCCGGTCACGCAATCCTGTTCGGCCGGTCCATCGCGGCTGTCCTGCCCACCGATCTTGATCCCGAGCTTGCCCTGATGGTCATGGATGTCTGCGGCGCGCCGGCGCTCGTGGCCCGGCTGGTCCGTGAGTACGCCGCCAAGGGTGTGGCACCTTCGGTGCTGGTCCTTGGTGGCGCCGGCAAGTCCGGCTCGATGTCGCTCGCAGCGGCCGCCGATGCCGGCGCTGGACGTCGCGTCGCGGTCGTGCCGTTCGAGCGGGAGGCGCTGATGCTGGAGGGCACCGGGCTCGCCGACCACGTCGTTATCGCGGACGCTCGCTCGCCACTGGGTCTGTCCTCCGCGGTCGAGGCGGCCGGAGGCGCCGCCGACATCACCGTGGTGTGCGTGGACGTTCCTGGCTGTGAGCAACCGGCCCTGTTGTCCACAGCGCAGGGCGGCACGGTGATCTTCTTCTCGATGGCGACGAGCTTCGCTGCTGCGGCACTGGGGGCCGAAGGGCTGGCCGCCGATGTCCGGATGCTGGTGGGCAACGGATATGTCCCCGGGCACGCGGACTACGCCCTGAAGCTGCTGCGGAACAACTCTGCGGTGCGGGGTCTGTTCGAGGGTCGGCTGGACCGCGAGCAGACTGAGGGATTGTGAACAGCGGCAGTGTGAACAGCGACGGTGTGAACAGCGACGTTGTGGGCAGTGAGTCCACGTCGTCCGAGTCATCCCGGTCAACGACGTCCACGCTGTATCGCGGAGGGTTCGTCCACACCCCGGTCGACTCACGCGCGACGGCGATGGTCGTCGTCAACGGCCAGATCGCGTGGATCGGCTCGGACGAGGAAGCCACGAGGCACTCCGAGGGGGTCGACGCAGTCGTCGATCTGGACGGCGCCCTGGTCACTCCGGCCTTCGTAGATGCCCATGTCCACACGTCGGCGACCGGGATGGCGTTGCGCAGCGTGGAGCTCACCGACGTCCGGTACGTCGCGGAGGCTCTGGCACGGATCGAGGACGCGGCCCGCAAGCGTCAGGGACGTCCGGTCTACGCCCCCAACTGGGATGAGGACGCCTGGCCTGAGCATCGCCCCCTGACGGCTCAAGAGCTCGATCGAGCGAGCTACGGCGGAGTGGTCTACTCACCGCGGGTCGATGGTCACTCAGCCGTCATCTCGTCGGCCCTGGCGGCCGCGTCCGGGGCTCGCAACCTGCCGGGCTGGAACGAGAGCGGACTGGTCACGCGTGACGCCCACCACGCTGCGCGCGATACCTTCAGCGATGGCGTCAGCCCGGCAGACAGGCGGGCCGATATCGACGCCGCCCTCAAGGCTGCGGCAGCCGCCGGCATCGGGCTGGTGCACGAGAACGCCGGGCCGTACCTCTCGTCTGCGGAGGACCTTGCCGATGTCCTTGCTGCCGGTGATCGTGGTGACCTGCCTCAGGTCATCGGCTACTGGGCCGAGCTTGTCGCGGACGAGGCGCAGGCTCGCGAGCTGGCCGAACGCCATGGGGTCCGTGGCCTGGCCGGCGACCTCAACATCGACGGCTCGATCGGCTCGCGGACGGCGTCGCTACGGGCGCCGTATGCCGACGGCGATGGCCCGCGCGACGGTGACAGCACGGCCCGTTGTGGCAACGCGTATCTCACCGTCGAGCAGGTCCGCGACCATGTCGCCGCCTGCACTCTGGCCGGCATCCAGGCCGGGTTCCACGTCATCGGCGACGCTGGCGTGGACACCGTGGTTGAAGGCATGCAGGCCGCGGCAGCGCTGATCGGATCGGCTCGGGTCGTGGCAGCACGGCATCGGCTGGAGCATCTCGAGATGGTCGATGCCGCAGGAATCGGGGCCTTGGTCGGGCTGGGCGTCACCGCCTCGGTCCAGCCGGCGTTCGACGCCTTCTGGGGCGGGTCTCATGGCATGTATGCCGCGCGGCTTGGCCGCGATCGCGTGATGGGCATGAACCGGTTCGCCAGCATGGCTGCCGCAGGCATGTCCCTGGCTTTCGGCTCGGACACCCCGGTGACGCCGTTCGCACCGTGGGGAGCGGTCCGCGCCGCCGTGAACCACCACGAACCAGCCGAGCGCATCTCGGTGGAAACGGCCTTCCTTGCTCACACCCGCGGTGGCTGGCGCGTCGCCGGGATCGACGACCGCGGCTTCCTCGACCTTGGCCAGCCGGCGACGTTTGCGGTCTGGTCGCTCGGCGACGATGCCGCGACCGGCATCACCGGACTACCTGACATGTCGCCCGGGGCCCCGCTGCCCACAAACCTGCGGACCGTCATACGCGGTCGCACTGTCTTCGACCGTGAAGGAGCCCTGTCATGAGCACAGCGACCCCGAGCAATCGTGCCAAGCACAAACCCAAGCTTGAGCTCGACCCGATCGTCATCCGCAAGGCACGATCGTTGGCCCGCAAGGCTGGGGCGCCGGTGGTCAAGCTGGCCCGGACGCACACCACCGTGTCGGTCGAGCGTGCGGTGCTGCGGCTTGCTGGTCTGTCCGGTGCCGACCACGACGGTGTCCCGTGGGTCAACCACTTGGTCGACTCCGTTCGTGGTGAGGTCGGGCTCGAGCACGGCGTCACCACACCGGTGTTCGACGCCTTGCGTCGCGGAGAAGCGCCCGACCTGCTGACGCTCGCCCAGAAGTCCGCGGCGGGCTCGGTGTCGTTCCGCTTGCCGCAGGGCCGGGAGGGCAGCGCCGCCCAGAGTCTCGCGCTGCGCTCGGTCAAGCCCGGCATGGCTCGTATCGACAAGAACCGTGTGACTCGCGACCGCCTGATCAAGCGCCACGGTGACCCGAAGCAGCGGCCGTGGATCTACCTGATCGTGGCGACCGGTGACATCTACGAGGACATCCCGCAGGCCCAGACCGCGGCCCGCGAGGGCGCCGACGTCATCGCCGTCATCCGGTCGACCGGGCAGTCGCTGCTGGACTTCGTGCCCGAGGGGGCGACCCGCGAGGGGTATGCCGGCACGTACGCCACGCAGGAGAACTTCCGGCTCATGCGGGCGGCGCTGGACGACGTCTCCAAGGAGCTTGGGCGCTACATCCGCCTGGTCAACTACGCGTCCGGCCTCTGCATGCCGGAGATCGCGACCATGGCGGGGCTCGAGCGGCTCGACATGATGCTGAACGACTCGATGTACGGCATCCTCTTTCGTGACATCAACCCGATCAGAACCTTCGTGGACCAACGGTTCTCACGTCAGATCCATGCTCGCGCCGGGATCATCATCAACACCGGCGAGGACAACTACCTGACCACGGCGGACGCGGTCGATGCGGCCCACACCGTTACCGTCAGCCAGCTGATGAACGAGTACTTCGCCAAGGAGGCGGGCCTGCAGGACTGGCAGCTCGGCCTGGGTCACGCGTTCGAGATCAACCCGGACATCCCCGACTCGTTCCGGATGGAGCTGGCGCAGGCGCTTCTGGCGCGCCAGCTGTTCCCGAACGCGCCGTTGAAGTGGATGCCGCCGACCAAGCACATGACCGGTGACGTCTTCCGTGGCTACCTTCTGGACGGCTTCTTCAACCTGGTGGGGGCCATGACCGGCCAGGACATCCTGTTGGTCGGGATGATGACCGAGGCGGTGGTCACGCCGTTCCTGTCCGACCGTGACCTGGCCCTGCAGAACGTCCGCTATGTCCTCAACGCCGCCGGCAACCTGAGCGAGGACTTCCACCCACCGCGCGACGGGTTCATCCAGACCCGGGCCCGGCAGGTTCTCTCCGAGGCGGTCGACCTGTTGGAGCGGATCGTCGATGACAGCGGCGAGCCAGGGTCCGTGCCGCTCCTGCGTGCCATCGGGGATGGGACCTTCGGCTTGATGAAACGTCCCGCCGACGCCGGCAAGGGCCTGGACGGCGTGGTCAAGCGCGCACCCGGGTATGACAATCCGGCCACCACGCTTTTGGAAGCAGGCGACACCAAGTGAGCAAGACACCAGACATCATTCGTCCGTACGGCGACACCACGGGCGACGGCATGGTCCAGGTGTCCTTCACCCTGCCCATCCCGCACGACAAGCTGGCCGAGGGTGCCGCGCTCCAGCTGGCCGCCAAGATGGGCCTGGCGCCGGCGATGCTCGTTCACGCCAAGGCCATGGGGCCGGACTTCACCTTCTTCGTCGTCTACGGCAGCGCCACCCACCTTGTCGACCTGCGCGATGTCGTGGTGATCGAGCGTGAGTTCCCCATGCTGAGCGCCAAGGACGTCAACGTCACCATCAAGAAGCTGCTCCGCCGCAAGCTTGTGGTGGTCGGTGCCTGTATCGGCACGGACGCCCACACGGTCGGCATCGACGCCATCCTGAACATCAAGGGGTTCGCGGGGGAGAAGGGCCTGGAGTACTACAGCGAGATCACCGTCGTGAACTGTGGGGCCCAGGTGCTGGTGCCCGAGCTCGTCGCCCGCGCCCGCGCCGAGAAGGCCGACGCGGTGTTGGTCAGTCAGGTCGTGACACAGAAGGACGCCCACATCCACAACACCATGACCATGTCGGCGGCTTTCCGCGAGGCTTACCCTGCTGGCAAGGTGCCACTGCTGGTCGTCGGCGGCCCCAGGTTCGAACAGGGCCTGGCCGGCAGGCTCGGCGTCAACCGGATCTTCGGCAAGGGCACCACCCCGGGCGAGGTCGCGTCCTACCTCGTTCACGCCATGGCTCAAACAGGGGCCACCACCAAGGAGCAGACCGCATGAACACACGCGGACCAGCCGCAGTAGGTATGACGGTCACTCACCGCCGCTACGTCCCTTACAGCCACGCGCACTATGCCGGCAACCTCGTGGACGGCGCCTACTCGTTGGCCGCCTTCGGTGACGTCGCGACCGAGATGTGCATCCGCACCGATGGCGACGAGGGGTTGTTCGCGTCATACAGCGACGTACAGTTCCTGGCGCCTATCCGGGCGGGTGACTGCATCGAGATCGAGGCCACCCTCGTTCGGGTTGGTTCGCGCAGTCGCGAGATGACCTTCGAGGTCCGGGTGATTGCGCGAGGCAACCCCGATCGCGGAGAATCTTCGGCAGACATTTTGGACAAAATGGTCGTAGCCACCACTGCTCGAGGCGTTGTCGTCGTCCCTTCGTCCGCGACCTGAGCTGTCTCGCGATCGGTAAAGTCGGCGTGTCGCGGGCGACACGCCGATACTGCGCAGAAACTCTGTATTTGCAACGCAATTGGGCAAACCCCCTGACCTGCGGTTCCATGGAAAACTGCAGGTGAACACGGGGTTGACAACAGGTTTGGAGCGAGTAGGTTTCATCGAGTTGGCCGCCGATGAATCCAACAACGCGACGGTCACACAGTTTGGAAATCTCCGGGATCCAGGGTGGTTTGCGCGCGCAGCCGCCGTGTCAGCCAGTTCTACGGGATGACCTGCTTTGTGGCCACGTCGCGAGACGTTGGAGGCGGCCGACGGCAGGGCCCGCGTGCTTAGTAGACAACAGCTTCGGATCGGCATCCTGTCGGTTCGGGGTTGGTCCCAACGGCGCCGCGGGCCCTTCCGTGTTCGGAGGTCTTCGTGTCACTGTCGTGTTCGGAGGTCTTCGTGTCACTGTCGTGTTCGGAGGTCTTCGTGTCAGAGTGCCGCCGATCCCGCCCAGTGATCTAGCCTGACGCGGTGTACCGCTACCCGCTCGCCATCGTCTCTGGCCTGGCTCTGTGGCTGGCATTCCCCTCGCACGACCTCTGGGCCCTGGCACCGGTCGGCGTCGCGCTCCTGGCATTGGCGACGCGCGGGACCTCAGCCTGGCAAGGCGCACTTCTCGGACTGGTCAGCGGGTTGTCCTGCTTCCTGCCGCTCCTGTCGTGGTCCGGTATCTACGTCGGGGCGCTCCCGTGGATCGCCCTTGCCGTCCTCGAGTCCTGCTATATCGCGCTGCTCGGCCTGGCGTGCGCTCTGCTGCAACACCGGCGGTCTCCGGTCGGGCTCGCCAGGGTGCGGCCGATGGTCGTGGCGTTGGCATGGGTGGCCCAGGAGCTGTTACGCGACAACACCCCTTTTGGCGGGTTCCCCTGGGGACGTCTGGCCTTCAGCCAGGCTGACTCGCCGCTTGCCGGACTGGCGGCCCTCGGAGGCGCCCCTGCGGTGACCTTTGGCGTAGCGCTGGCGGGTGGGTGCCTCGCCGCAGGCGTCGCACGGCTGATCAGCCCCGGACAACCACTGATCAGCCCCGGACAACCAGCCGGCCGGTCCGGCATACCGCGTGATCTCGTTGTGCGCAGGTTCGTTTCGGCGACGCCGGCACTGTTGTGTGCAGTCGCGGTGATGTCGCTGCCCGTCCTCGTCCCCAGGCCGGTCGATGGGCCGACCGCCCGGTTCATGGCGATCCAGGGCAACGTCCCGCGTCCTGGCCTGGAGTTCAACGCCGAGCGCCGTGCGGTCCTGGACAACCACGCCAGGGAGACCCTGAAGGCGGCGGGGGAGGTGAAGGCGGGGCAGCAGCCCCAACCTGACCTGGTCGTGTGGCCTGAGAACGCCTCCGACATCGACCCGTTGCGCAACCCCGATGCGGCGGCTGTCATCAACGGTGCGGTGGACGCCATCCACGCGCCGCTCGTCCTGGGGGCAGTCCTGCAGGGGCCGCGGCCCTACGTGTCCAACGCCAGCCTGCTGTATCTGCCAGGCCGGGGCCTCGCCGCGCAGTACATCAAGCAACATCCGGTTCCGTTCGCCGAGTACATCCCGTATCGCTCGTTCTTCCGCCACTTCAGCGACAAGGTCGATCTGGTCTCAGCGGACTTCAAGGCCGGCACCCGCCCCGGTGTGTTCCAGGTGCCGGCTCAGGACGGGCGCACGATCGCGGCCGGAGCCATCATCTGTTTCGAGGTGGCCTACGACGCGCTGATGCGGGACACCGTGGACCAGGGCGCGAACGTCCTGCTCGTCCAGACGAACAACGCCACCTTCGGGTTCACCGACGAGTCCGTCCAGCAGCTCGCCATATCGCGGATCCGCGCTATCGAGCACGGTCGCTCGATCGTGCACGTGTCGACGGTTGGGGTCAGCGCGATGATCACCCCTGACGGAACGGCACACCAGCGTTCGACGTTGTTCACATCGGACGTGCTTGCCGCTGACCTTCCGTTGCGCACCAACCGCACGATCGCAGATCGTGTCGGCGCGTGGCCCGAGTACCTCGCCAGCGGCGGTCTGGCCATGATGTTGGTTCTGCTCGGTCGCAGGCGCCGCCGCCGGTAGTGTCGGTATCTCTAGTGTCGGTGCCTCGACCCCCTACAAAGGACGTTCATGACACACCCGCAGGTCCGGCCCCCGATAGGCACGGTCGTCGTGTTGATCCCGACCTACAACGAACGCGAGAACCTCCCACTGATCGTGGCGCGGCTACGCGGCGCAGTGCCCGAGGCCGATGTCCTTGTTCTGGACGACGGCTCCCCGGACGGCACCGGCGCCGTCGCGGACAAGCTGGCGGCCGAGGACGACCACGTCAGCGTCCTTCATCGTGAGCGCAAGGAAGGGCTGGGAGCGGCGTACCTCGCCGGGTTCGCGTCGGCGCTCGACAAGGGCTATGACGTCCTGGTCGAGATGGACGCCGACGGATCGCACCAGCCCGAGCAGCTACGCAGCCTGCTGGGGGCCCTCGCGGATGCCGATGTCGTTCTCGGCTCGCGTTGGGTGCGCGGCGGTTCGGTGGTCAACTGGCCGATCCACCGCAAGGTGCTCAGCCTCGGCGGCAACGTCTACACCCGCGTCCTTCTCGGTGTGCCGATCGGTGATGCGACCGGGGGGTTCAGGGCCTACCGCGCGTCTGCGCTGCGGGCCATGGATCTCCATGACGTCGCGTCCCAGGGTTACTGCTTCCAGGTCGATCTCGTATGGCGGGCCGTGCGCCGCGGGCTGACCGTCGTCGAGGTGCCGATCACCTTCGTCGAACGCGAGATCGGCGACTCCAAGATGAGCCAGGGAATCGTCGGTGAGTCGCTGCGCAACGTCACGGCGTGGGGCGCCAGATATCGGATTGGCCAGGTCAGGTCACTCTTCCGCAGGGAGCCACGGTGGCACGAGCTCAACGGCTGACCCGTCGCGGCCGTAGGCGACCGAGCTGGGGCTGGTATGTCTTCGTGGCGCTGCTAGTCGTGCCGGTGGCCGAGATCGCCGTGATCGTCGCGGTGGGCAAGGTCATCGGCGGTTGGCAGACCATCGCACTGTTGGTGCTCGCGTGGGCGGTGGGTGCCTACCTGGTCAAGCGCGAGGGCCTGCGGTCCTGGCGCGGTCTGCGGGTGGCACTGAAAACCGGCCGGATGCCCGGGCGTGAGCTGGCCGACGCGGCACTGGTACTCATCGGCGGCACCCTGCTGCTGACCCCCGGATTCCTGACCGACCTCGTCGGCTTCTTCTTCATCCTGCCGTTCACCAGACCGATCACCCGGCGATGGTTGCAGAGTGTTGTCGAGCGCCGACTGACCAACGGGTCCGGGGTCATCAGCGGCGAGGTCGTCTGAGCCAGCCCAGGCAGCAACAAGCCCCGCGGCCATGGAGGGGAGGCAGCACGGGGCTTGTCGGTCGATGCGTCGATGGGTCAGGCGGTGCGCTTCCGACGCGGCTTCTCACCACGTGAGGCGCGCAGCAACGCCAGTCGTTCCTTGAGCAGCTCCTCGAGCTCGGGGATGGATCGACGCTCCAGCAGCATGTCCCAGTGGGTGCGAACTGCCTTGACGTTCTTGTACTCGGGCTCGGGTCCGTCGACCAGCCGGGCTTCCAGGCCACAACGGCATTCCCACACCGTCGGGACATCAGCCTCGACCGAGAACGGGAGCTCGCTGATGTGCTTCTCGGGGCAGATGTAGCGGATGAGCTGGCGCTCGCTGAGCACGACGTTGGTGTCGGTCTCCATGCTGAGTGCACTCAAGTTGGTGCCTCGAAGTGATCGTTCGGCCATGACGGAGAAACTCCCAACGTGCTGCCCACGCCAAGATGTGCGTGGGGATTCACTGGGCATAACGACGTTGTCAGGCTCAATGTTCCGGATTCGGCAGATATCTGCCTAATCAGAGTCTACCGCCGATGGGGGAGTAGGTCATATGACGGCAGGGACCTCGTTGCCAGCGGCAACGATGCCCTCCCGCATCCGGACCCTGGACAAGATCAGCCCACCGACGACGAAGAACACGATCAGGGCGATGATGGCCCAGCGGTAGGAGTGGGTGAACTGGTGCACCAACCCGAAGACCAGCGTCCCGAACCAGCTCGTGCCGCGTTCCATGGCCTGGTACAGGCTGAAGAACTCTGCTTCGCGTCCGCGGGGGATGAGCTGGCTGTACATCGAGCGGGACAGCGCCTGACTGCCCCCGAGCACGATGCCGATCAGCACCGCCAGCCCGGCGAAGACGAGGAACTTCCGCTCGGGGACGAAGTAGGCGATGGTGACCACGAACGTCCAGATCACCAGGCTGTTCAACACCACACGCCACGCCCCGAACCGGCCGGCCAGGCGCCCGAACAACAAGGCCCCACCGAAGGCGACGAACTGGACGAGCAGGATGATCTCGATCAGCTGGCTGTTGGTGAACTTGAGCTCTTCGGCGCCGTAGACGCTCGAGGCGCTGATCACGGTCTGGATGCCGTCGTTGAAGAAGAGATAGGCCAAGAGGAACAGCATGGTCTGCCGATAGCCGCGAAGCTCGCGGAAGGTGCTGGCCAGCTGCCTGAAGCTGTCACTGATCACGCCCGGGCGGTCGGCGGCGACGTCTGCGTTGGAGACCTCTGATGTGCCGCGCAGATCTCGCAGACCCACCACGGGGATGATCGTGAAAGCCCCCCACCACAGGCCGGCTGAGAGCAGGCTGATCCGCACCGCCATCCCTTGCGAGATGCCGATCTTCTCGTCGAGGGTCAGCAACGCCAGGTTGATCGCCAGCAGGAGGCCGCCGCCGAGGTAGCCCCAGGCCCAGCCGCGGCTGGAGACCCGGTCCCGATCGGCGGGCCCGGCGATCCGGCACAGCAGCGCGTCGTAGATGACCAGCGACGATCCCAGGCAGAGGTTGGCGAAGATCAGCAGCAGCACGCCCAGCTTCCAGTTGTCGCCGCTGACCAGGAACATCGCGCAGGCAGCCGCTGCTCCGGCCCAAGCAAACGTGGCGAACAGTCGGACGGGCTTCGGAGAGCGGTCCGCGAGCGCGCCGATGAAGATCAGGACGAACGTGGAAAGGATCGTGGAGATGGTCAGGACGTAGAACACCAACGACCCGGGATCAACCGGGATGCCGACCACAGTGAGGTTGGTGTGGCATGCGACGTCACTCGGCAGCGTCGGACAGGCCGCCTTCTTGGCGATCACGGTCAGGTACGGAGCCATGAGGACGGTCAGGGTGGTCGTCACGTACGCCGAGTTGGCCCAGTCGTACCAGTACCAGGACCTCTGGTGGGGCGTGTCCTTCATACGGGTTGTTGCGACGGGGGAGTCGACGGTGCTCGTCATGCGGGCAGCCTGACACAGGCTGACTCATTCTCGGCGAGTATTCGACCCTCAATCGGGGTCGTGTCCGGCCGGCGAGCTGCTGAGGTGGCGAGCTGCTCAGCTAGCGAACTCCCAGTGCCAGGGCTCGGGCAGCGCGCCCGACGAGTCGGCCCACGCAGGCTGGAACCATCCGTAGAGGGGACCATTTCGATCCATCCACAGGTGCGCTGCCGTTGCGAAGCTCTGGACGCCTCCGCAGAGGTCGACCGCGAGGCCGACTCCGTGCTGGCTGGTCCCGGGGACCGCCGCGAGCTCCGGGGTCGCCAGCTTGACCACAATCTGCTCGGCGTAGGACCGATAGGCATCGGTGACACAGAGCGGGGAGCCCGTCTGCTGCTCGTAGGCCCTGCTCATGGCGTTGAACGCCATCGCGTTGTCGCGGGGCAGGCCCTCGTCCGGTGCGGCATACAGCGGGCACAGGGCAGTCGCGGGGAACCGGCCGTTGGGGTAGTGCGCGATGTCCTTGCCACAGTTGGGGCTGGCGTCCATCAGGAGCTTGAAGTCCTGCCCTTGAAGCGCCTGCGCAAGCCGCCTGTCGGCGTCCCTGGCGATGCGGCTCTCTGAACGCAGCAAGGCGCCGCGGAGACCAGCGGCTCTGCCAACATGGTCAGCCTGCGCATTCTGCAGCGACTCAAGTGCTGTGCGCTGCTGGGCGATGACTGCGTCGAGCTTGGCTTTTGCCTCGGCTGCGGCCTGGGCTGCCGCAGCGGCCTGTTTGCTAGCTGCCTCGGCCCTGGCTGAGGTCACCACCTGGTCGGCTCGCAGCACCTCCAACCGTTCGAACAGTCGCGCACGGCCGTCCACGAGGTACTGCACCGTTGCCATGGTGTCGGTGTTCTGATCAGCCGAGGGCGCGGTCAGGGCCTCGAAGATCGCGACGATGTCACCAAGAGGGCCACCGCCGCGGATGTATGAGTCGCTGGCCAGCTGTCCCAGGGCGTTCAACGCGGCCTCCACCTCGAGGCCGAGCACCACCAGGTGGGCTTCCTGGGCCGCAGCGTCGGTCTCAGCGGCAACCTGAGCCGTCCTGGCCGCCGATAGGTTCGCCAAGAGTGTGGTCGCTTGCGCCGAAAGACCTTCAAGGCGGGTGTTCGCCGCGGCCACCTGGGCACTGGACTTCATCAGAGCCGACCGGAGCGCTTCGGCTGCCTTGACCTGGTTGGTGAGCTGATAGGGGGTCAGGACCTCGGCGTCGACCACCGAGGGAGGGGGCTTGACATCTGCGATCGCGGGGGCGGCGGACATGACCAGGCCGCTGGCCATCAGGCTCAGCACCAAGCCGACGATCGGCAGGGTACGGCTGATCGCGCAGCGTTTGACAACCCGGATCTCGTGCACAACCTCCGCCTGGGATTCTCTGAGCGGTCCACCTGGGTCCGCGACCTTCTGAAGTCTAGGAACCAGGCTCCGCGGCTCGTGCGGTGTCAGCCGAAATGTGGCCGAACGGACGAGGCCAGAAAGAACTACCTCGTGTGGCCTACTGAATCCTCCATCAATGCTACGCCTTCCTACGGTGTGCTCTACGCCTTCCTACGCTGTGGTCTGCGGCACTCAGGATGGCGTCGGGACTGGCAGTATGTCGTCCATGACCAGGCCGTCGATGACCACGCCGTCCATGACCACAGTGGGGGCTCGAACGTTTGTTCGCTCAGACATCATCGTCATCGGCGGGGGAGTCGTGGCCGTGGTTCTGGCGGCCCTCACCCGGTTTGTTGGCGGTGGAGCCGTCCTGGCCTTTGCGTGTGCCGCGCTGGCGGTCACCTTGTTGGCGTCGCTGGTCGGTCGTTCGGTCGAGCAGCTCGGCGACCGGTTCGGACCGGGCGCCACCGGGGTGCTGCAGTCCGCCCTGGGCAACTTGCCTGAGCTGTTCATCGCGTTGTTCGCGCTGCGCGCCGGATTGGTGGATGTCGTCAAGGCGGCTCTCATCGGTTCGATCCTGGCCAACTTGTTGTTGGTCCTGGGACTGTGTTTTGTGGTCGGGGGACTCAAGCACGGAACCCAGAAGCTGGACTCCGAACGGGCTCGCAGCATCATCGTGCTGATGGTCCTGTCGGTCGCCGCACTGGTTCTGCCTTCCCTGGCCCATCTACTGCACACGCCCGCCGCGCAGCATGAGAACACGTTGTCGCTCATCGTGTCGGCGATCTTGCTGCTCCTGTTCGTCCTGACCCTTCCTGCGTCGCTGCGTCGGGGGTCAAACCAGCAGGCGGAGGAAAGCATGCAGGTCGAGCCACCGCGCTGGCCAGTTGCCCTTGCGGTCGGGCTGTTGGCTCTTGCCGCAGTCTTGGCCGCGTTCGTGTCCGACTGGTTCGTCCACGCGCTCGAGCCGGCCATGGCGACCTTGCACATCTCGGACGCGTTCGCCGGCTTGGTCATCGTGGCCATCGCCGGCAACGCCATCGAGAACGTCGTCGGTGTTCAGCTGGCCGCGAAGAATCGGTCCGAGTACGCGTTCTCCGTGGTGATCAACTCGCCGATGCAGATCGCCTTGGTCCTGGCTCCGGTCCTGGTGATCCTGTCGCAGGTCCTGGGGTTCGCCGCCCTGACGTTGGTGTTCTCGCCGATGCTGATCGTCTCGGTGGCCATCGCGGTGATCCTGAGCGCGTTCATCACCTTCGACGGTGAGTCGAACTGGATCGAGGGGGCGGCGCTGATCGCCGTCTACGTGATCATCGCCGCGTCGTTCTGGTGGGGCTGAGACCACTGTTGATAGGGCTGAGACCCAGCCTGAGGCGTTCCTGAGCACCGTAGCTCATTTAGCCGATAATCTACATTATGTCAACCTATCTAGATTAGAGCGCATCAACCCATCGCTGGGAGCCTCCCCCGTGGCGAGCTCGTCGACAACCTTCTCTCAGCAGATCCGACTCAGCAGAGATCAGGCGTTGCGGTAGATATCGGCTCGATGATCGATTCGCACGATCTCGATCTGCTCGGCGGGGTCGTTGACCTTGTACAGGATTCGGTACGGGCCCCGACGTGCGCTGTAGGAACCCTCCAGTTGTTGCCTGAGCGGCTTGCCGACTCTCCTGGGCGCCTGCGCGAGGTCGCCGAAGACAAACTCGATGATCGCCGCAACAATGCGCGGCGGTATGCGCTCAAGATCTCTGCGCGCGGGTGATGTGAAGATCACCGTGTAACTCACCTGTCACGCTTGGGCACGTTGAACTCTGCCCGGATCTGGTCTTCGCTGTAGATGCGGCCGGCTTCCACATCTGCCTTTGCTTCGGCGGTCGACTCGAGGATCCCGGGCTGGGACAGCCAGAACAGCGTTTCCTGGAGAGACTCCCATTCGTCGATCCCGACCATCACAGCTGCCGGAGACCCATTCTTGGTGATAGTCACCTGCTCATGGGTTCTCGCCGCCGCGTCGACCAGCTCGTTCAGCCTGTCCTTGACCTTGGACACCGGAAGTATCTGCATCCCCACATCATGGGCCCGAATTGCAGCCTTTTCAAGGCTCGAAACTGGCTCAATCACCAGGCTCCACCCTGCCGGGAGATCGGCAGCCACAGCGGACATGGCTGGGTCGACCAGCGACGCGCCCCTGGACAGGCTGGCATCGGGTTTGGCCAGACTTCTTCGTCGGTCTCGAAGTCATAGGTGGTGACCGTCGGCGATGCGGTCCAGCCATTCATGAAGATCTCGCAGTCGCAGTAGCCACCCCGGTCACCCAGCCGGCGCTCCAGCGCCTTGGCCCGTGGCGCTCGCAGGTCCCGCCATCGTGCGGCCCAGAGCAACGTGCCGTTGCAGCCAAGGCCGCTCAGCATCCGGTACGTGTAGCAGAACAGGCACTCGCTCCCCCGGGGCGATGTCATTGACTCCGACAACGTGATCAGCTCACCGGTGGGCTCCGCGCCTGACCC